>CAYWUD010000134.1:0-6321 GCA_964461355.1 uncultured Pseudomonadales bacterium
GGATGCGGATGGCCGTAGCGGTTACCGGCCCCCGCCGAGATCCAGTAGAGCGCGGGGCTGGTGGCCTGTAAAAACGCCTCACTGCTTGAGCTGATGCTGCCATGATGGGCCACCTGCAGCAGATCCACGTCAAGATCGGCGCCATACAGACGGACCAGCTCCTGTTCGCGCTTTGCACCAATATCCGCTGCCAGCAACGCACGCTGATGCCCTGCTTCTATCTGCAACACGCAGGAGCGATTGTTATCTTCGCTAAAGCGGCCCTGCTGCGGCAAGAAACGAAAGCGCACGCCATCCCACTGCCAGTCCGGATACGTATGACAGCTCGCACCCTCACTCCAACCATCGAGTACCTGCCGAGGGCTGAAAGCCCGGGACACATGGTCTGCACCGCCAACATGATCGCGATCCTGATGGCTCAGTACCATGAGGTCGAGCTCTCTAAGCCCCTGCTGACGCAGATAGGGTTCGACCACCGCACGCCCCAGAACAAAGCGCCCGTAGCGATCGCCCGTATCAAACAACAGACTGTGCCGATGGGTCTGGACCAGAATACTGAGTCCCTGCCCGACATCGATCATCTGGATCCGCACAACACCTTCGGGTACGCGGGCCACGGCAGGCCAGAGCAGCGGTAGCATCAGAGCCAACGCTGCCGGGCGCAGCATACGCCCGCCCGTAAGCAGCAACAGTGCCGCCAAAAGTCCTGCACCCAGAGCCAACGCACCCTGACCTGTGGGATACAGCACCGCATCGAACTCGGCCAGCGCACGCAGCCCATCTGAAAAGACGGCAAGCGGTTCTTGCCAGTAGTGCCAGAGCGGTGATGCTATTAGCTCACCAGCCAGCAGGCTGATCATCAACGCCGGCAGGATCAGCAACGCAATCAGCGGAATCAGGAAGATATTGATGACCGGCGCCGCCAACGCTACCGGAAAACCGGCATAAAGCAGTACCGGCAGCAGTGCACAGAATACGGCCCCCTGCACCCGCACAAGTTCGCGCAGCCATACCTGCCTGTGCGCCCCCTTACCGGCAGCGGCCATCAGCGCCGCCACGGCGATAAAGGAAAGCCAGAAGCCCACGCGCCCGACGACCAACGGCTCAATACAGAGCACCGCCATAAAGACCAGCGCAAGAAGGCGCCAGCGCCCGGGCCTGAATCCCATAAGCCAGGCGATCAGCGCCAGCCAAAGCATCAGCAGAGCCCGCTGGGCCGGCACATCGAAACCGGTAATGAATGCATATGCAGTGGCCAGACCGATGGCGCCAACGGATATGCACCAGGTCCGGCGACCCAGGGCAAAGAAAGTCAGAAGCGAAAACAGGACCCGCCCGGCCAGACCGCCGACGACTGCCATCAGGCCGATATGCATCCCGGAAACAACAAAAAGGTGGGTAGTCCCGGTGCGCGCCAGCCAGGACCACTGATCCGGATGTAGCAGACTGCGATCTCCCAGCAGTAATGCGCTGACCCAGGCCGCCGCATCAGGATCAAGCGCCTGCTGAAGCTGCGCACGCACACGGTAGCGCCATGGATCGAGCCCGCCTCTATCATGCTCCAACGGCACGGCCGAGCGCACATAGCCGGTGAATTCGATGCCCTGAGCTGCGAGCTGCCGGCGATAGTCCAGACTGCCCGGATTGGCATAGTTGCGCGGCCTGCGGATACGCACATCAAGCTGCCAGCGCTGCCCCGGTACCAGTTCAGGACCCTCATACCAGCGTAACCGGATACGCGAATAGCCCTCATGGGGCTCTGCAAGCTCGAAGTCAAACCGCGTCACATTCGGCTCGAACATAGGCAGTCCAACTACATGCCCGACCAGTTTCAGATCCCGGGGCGCAGAATCGGTGGATTTGTCCCCGACAACTGAATAATTAATCATCAGCGCCCAGCTACAGATCAACACTAGCCCCAACATCAGCGATTTATACTTGTAAAAACAGACGCCTAGCATTAAAAGCAGTAGCGCGTAGCGCACTTCGCCGGCATCTGTGCCATAACCAAGACACAGACCCAGAGCAGCGGCGAGCATCATGCGTGAAAGATCTAGAGCCAACCCAGGCATATACAGCGTCCTTGGTTGCTGACTGAAGTTACCAGCCCATGCCGAAAAAACTGATTCAGCGTTTTATACCTCACCCCTCGCAACTGAAGGCCAATCGTTCATTGCGCTTTCTGGGGCAGCGTATTCATGATCCGAACCTCTGGCATCTGAATCGCCGCTCGGTGGCGATGGCGTTTTCGGTGGGCATTTTCTGCGCCTTTCTGCCGATACCGATGCAGATGCTGGTCGCCGCATCCATGGCACTGTGGCTGCGGTGCAACCTGCCGCTTTCGGTCGCACTGGTGTGGATCACCAATCCGATCACGATGCCGGCCATTTTCTATTTTACCTATAGAGTGGGCTGCCTGTTTTTGCACCAACCGGATAACGCACCGGCCTTTGAGCCCACCGCCGAATGGCTCGCCAGTGAGCTGCACCATATCTGGTGGCCCCTGCTGCTCGGCTCGGTGATTTCCGGTGTGGTATTTGCCGGTCTCAGTTATCTCGGCATTCGGCTATACTGGCGCTGGAGTATTGTGCGCATGTGGAAAGCACGACGCTTTCGTCAGCAGCACCCCGACATGGATTAACCCTTGAGCAAGAGAGTTGTATGAATCGAGGTCGTTTTAACCGCCGCAAACCCAAACTGCAGGGACGCGGCATCCTGCAGGCGATTGAGACCGATGGTCCGCACAGCGACTGGCTGGGCATGCCGGATTACTACATTCACACACTGACCGTTGATGGCGACCAGTTTCGTTACCTGGTTGCCGACGCCGTACTCGATGTTGCCGTTGGCGACAACGTATGTTTCCGCTACCAGGAAGTCGGTGAAGAGAAACGGATCGATCGCCGCTCGCTCGGCAAGAGCATCGATCCATCGACGCTCAGCTGAGTCAATGTACTCAGTGTACAAAGATGCATAAAAAAGGCGCCCAAGGGCGCCTTTTTTATGCAGATATAGCTCAAGCAACAGCATCCACGGGCACCAGACGCCCGTCTTTGAGCTGCAGCACCCGATCCATCCTGTGTGCCAGTGCCAGATCATGGGTCACGATGACAAAGGCAGTGTTAGCCTCCTCGCTCAACTCCTGCATCAGCTGATGGATGCCTTCGGCCGTATGCGGATCGAGGTTACCGGTCGGCTCGTCCAGAAGGACCAGCGCCGGCTGCGTGACCAGAGCCCGCGCAATGGCAACCCGCTGACGCTCACCACCGGACAGCTCGCCCGGTTTGTGCGCCAGCCGGTGCGCCAGCCCGACCCGTTCAAGCAGCACCTGGGCACGCTCGCGCACGGACTTGAGCGACATGCGCGCGCGCATCAACAGCGGCATCGCCACGTTTTCCAGCGCACTGAACTCGGCCAGCAGATGATGAAACTGATAGACAAAGCCGATCCGCTCGTTGCGAAGCTGCCCCAGCGCCTTTTCATCCAGTCCGGCCAGGTCGGTACCGAGCACCGAAACACTCCCGCTGCTGGGATGATCCAGTCCGCCCAGAAGATTCAGCAGCGTGGTCTTGCCCGAGCCGGAACTGCCTACAATCGCAACCCGTTCACGCGCCTGTACGGCCAGCGCAACATCGCTGAGAATCTGCAGCTCTTCGGGGCCTTCACGATAGCATTTCGCCAGAGCCTGACACTGCAATACCATCTGATCACTCATAGCGCAGCGCCTCCGCCGGTTCTGTTTTCGAAGCCCGCCAGGCGGGATACAGCGTGGCAACAAAGCTCATTGCAAGGCCGGCGCCGCAGACCATGGCCACATCGCTCCAGAGGAGTTCCGATGGCAGGTAACTGATAAAATAGACGTCAGGATTGAGGAAGTGGATACCGAGTACACCTTCAAGCCAGGCCACCAGACCTGCCACATTCAGCGCCGCCAGAACCCCGAGGCCTGCGCCGATCAGGGTACCGGTCACACCGATCACCAGACCCTGTACCATGAAGACCGCCATGATGTCGCCCGAGCTGGCACCGAGGGTGCGCAGAATGGCAATGTCCGACTGCTTGTCGGTCACGACCATCACCAGTGTGGCGACAATATTGAAGGCTGCCACTGCAATAATCAGTGTCAGCAGCAGACCGACCATGGTTTTTTCCATCTGGATCGCCTGAAAGAGGCGACCGTGCGAGCGCGTCCAGTCACGCACGTAGTAGCGCCCGGGCAGACTGTTGGCCACTTCATAACTGATCCGCGGCGCCTGAAAGAGATCAACCAGCTGCAGGCGCACCCCTTCGGCCCCCTGAATCCGAGTAAAACGGGCTGCATCTTCAAGATGCACAAACGCCAGATTGGCATCGAGATCGGCCCCTACGGAAAAAATCCCCTTCACGGTAAAGCGTTTCATGCGTGGAAACACACCGGCCGGGCTGACACTGGCTTCAGGCAGCAACAGGGTGACCTTGCCGCCAAGCCCTACCCCGAGCGAGCGCGCCAGCAGTTCACCGAGCACAATGCCGTATTCGCCGCTTTTCAGCGCATCGAGTCCGCCCTGCTGCATATGCTGATCGACAATCGAGACCCTGGCTTCGAGGACAGGATCGATACCGTACACCGCTGCCGGGCGAACCAGCCCGCGATTGGTCAGCATGCCCTGGGCCTGAATAAACGGTGCTGCCCCGACGACTCCGGGATACTGGCTCACCTCCTCGACCAGTGCCGGCCAGTCGGACAGAGAGCCCTCGGCGGCACTGATACTGGCATGGGGCACCATCCCCAGGATGCGCTGTTTGAGTTCGCGATCAAAGCCGTTCATCACCGAAAGCACCAGGATCAGCACCAGTACCCCGAGGCACAGGCCCAGCATGGAAATCAGCGAAATAAAGGAAATAAAGTGATTGCGCCGCTTGGCCCGGGTATAACGCAGCCCGATAAAAAACGGTAGGGGTCTGAACATGCAGGTCTATTGTCCTGTAATTAATGACAAGCTGATACACTGGCATCAGCTTTTGCACTCGAGTTTCGATTATGCCTGAACTTTCTAAAGACAGACGCGAATATTTCCGAATTCAGGACACCCTGGCCCTGGATTACCGCCTACTGAGCGACAGCCTGGACCCGGAAGATCCCGATTTCCCGTTTCAGCGCAGTGCCAGCGTGTTTGGACTGATCGACAAAATTCAGCAGACCGAAGCCGACGGACAGACCTTACTACGCCTGATTCACGACGAAAACCGCAAGGTAGCGGGCTACCTGAAGAACCTTGATCGCAGAATCCAGCTGCTGAGTCAGATGCTGCTGGCAAACAATCCTGAAATTCAGGCGCTTGAGCACTACCCGGCCAGCCTCAGCGAAGGCGGTCTGGCCTTTGTCAGTCACGCCCCCATCAGCGACGGCCAGTTCCTGGCGCTGAAGATTCTGCTGCTGCCCGAGCATGTGGGGCTTTTTGCCTGCGCACGCTGCGTAGCCAGCCGCCCCCACGCCGACGGCTGGGAACATGCGCTGAGCTTCACCGCCATCACCGAAACGGATCAGAAGCTGCTGGCGCGCCATATCATCAAGGTCCAGGCTTACGAACGGCGCGAAGCGCTCCGAGCACAGCAGGAAGAAGAGGAAGAGTAAATGCGACACACATGCGCCATCATGCTTGCCGGTATGCTCTGTACGGGGAGCCTAGCCGCCGAATCGCTGCACATACCGCTCGGCCAGCAGGCACAGGATCTTGCCATCAGTCTGCCTCAGCGCGGAGCCACCCAGAATGCCGTACGCCAGCAGTTTGGCGAACCTCTTCAGGCACGCACCGTCGGCCAACCCCCGATCACCCGCTGGACCTATCAGGACTTCGAGGTCTACTTTGAGGGCCACTACGTGATCCACAGCGTGCGTGTATTTCGCGCTCAACACCCGCAGCGTTAAACGCAGTTCCAGAAAATTTCCCTATAAAAAAACCCGGCCAAGGCCGGGTTTTTGTTGATCGCTTCAGAACACCCGATTGTACCCATCGAGTGCCGCCACCCGATAGGCCTCGGCCATGGTCGGGTAGTTGAAGGTGGTATTGAGGAAGTAATTGAGGTTGTTGTGCTCATCGGGCTGATCCATCACCGCCTGACCGATATGCACGATTTCCGATGCCTGGTCACCGAAGCAGTGGATCCCCAGAATGCTCAGCGTCTCACGGTGGAACAGAATCTTCAGCATACCGACGCGCTCGCCGGTGATCTGAGCACGGGCCAGACGACTGAAAAACGCCTTGCCGACCTCATAGGGGATCGCCTCACGCGTCAGTTCCTCTTCGTTCTTGCCCACGGAACTGATCTCCGGAATCGTGT
>CAYWUD010000135.1:0-6267 GCA_964461355.1 uncultured Pseudomonadales bacterium
GGCGGTGAACACCATCATCACACCGAACAGCTTTTCCACGCTGGAAAAGTGGAAGGTCTTGTCCGCTTCCTTGTCTTCGCGAATCTTCTGCATCAGCAGGTGGCAGACAAAGGCCAGTACGCCACCGATCACCAGCGAGATCAGCAGGCTTTGAATGAAGCTCAGGTGCAGGCCGATATGCTTGAGGCCCTTCACCAGGGTCACCATGGCGATCATGAAGCCCACCGCCAGCATGTAGTACGGGCCCCATTTCTTGGCATTGATGAAGGGGGCCTCACTGTTGAGGATCAGCTTCTGCATGCTGAGGAAAATGAAGTAGGCCATACCACCGGCCAGTACCGGAGAAACCACCCAGCTGGCGACGATGGAACCCACCTTGCCCCAGCTCACCGCATCTACCGAGATACCGACGGCGGCAAAGCCGACGATCGCACCGACGATGGTGTGGGTGGTGGAAACCGGCCAGCCCTTGAAACTGGCGATCAGCAGCCAGGTACCGGCGGCCAGCAGGGCGGCGAGCATGCCGTATACCAGCAGCTCGGGATTAGTGACCAGCTCCGGCATCTGCGGATCGATGATCCCCTTGCGGATGGTCGAGGTTACCGAACCACCGGCGAGGTAGGCGCCGATAAATTCGAAGATGATGGCGATCAGGATCGCCTGGCGAACGGTCAGGGCCTTGGAGCCAACCGAGGTACCCATGGCGTTGGCTACATCATTGGCACCGACACCCCAGGCCATAAAAAAGCCAAACAGACAGGCCAGACCCAGCAGCCAGGGGCCGTATTCAGCGATAACAGACATGATTACTTCCGGTGGTTAGTCAGTCAGAAAGTCAGAAAAGAGAGGGCCCGCAATCAGCGGGCCAGGAGCAGTTGTAGATAGCTGCCGACGCGAGAGGCGCGATCGGCCAGGTCCCCGACCCAGTCGAGGATCTTGTACAGGAACATCACATCCACCGGCGGCAGATTGGCTTCGAGCTTGAACAGAATACGACGGTTTTCGATCTGCAGTTCGTCGGTATCGCTCTCGATGGCGTCCAGTTCTTCGATCATCTGCTGCACGATATGCACTTCACGACGTCCGAAGCCGGTTTCCATCAGCTCGTCGAGCTCGTTCATTGCCTTCAGGGCCTGCGCCGAGGTTTCCACGGAACGCTGTACATAACGGGCAAAGGCTTCGTGCAGTTCGGTCGGGATACACATCTGGCGCCCGAGGACGAGACCGGCGATATCCTTGGCACGGTTGGCGATCTTGTCCTGCTTGGACACGATATCCAGGAGGTCTTCACGCGGTACCGGCATGAACAGGCTGGAGGGCAGAGAGAGGCGAACCTGCTTCTTGATCTTGTCCGCGTCGTGTTCCAGCTGGCAGATATGCTGCTGGATCTGTTCGGCCCGTTGCCAGTCCTCGGCGAGGACAGCGTCAAAGAACGGGACCAGTTCGGTCGCACATTCGTGGGCCTTAGCGATATGCTGTTGAATCGGCCCGATCGGTGAGCGCCCAAATACACTGGACAGCAGATTGCTGGTTGGCATGTCAGACTATCTCTGTACTGGTGGATTTAAGTCGCGCCAGTATACGAACACAAAAATGGCAGTGCTATCTTTCGCAGCTTCGTAATAATACGGACATGTTGTCCTTCTGCTGCCCCCGGCGTTCTGTCTCAGGGGGGTGGAAAAAATACGTGATTGGCTGTCTTTTTGTCCCGACAGGGATTTTTTTTATTATTGAGATCAACGGATTAGCGGAACGATCGGGCATGACTGCCTGCGCCTTCAGCGTTGTTTCGGCAGGACGTGAGCGCGCCGGGGACTTATCTGGCAGAGAGCTCATTTTGTTGATCGTGGACAATATCGGCCCTCTTTCCGGCCGATCCAAGGAGCCTGTATGGGTGTAGAAACGGAACTGAAACTGGCCCTGAGCGCCGAAATGGCTGCGCGGGTTCCGGCGCTGGCGCCCTTGAATGCTGTCCCGGCGCAGCGCGATGAGCTACGTAATATCTATTTTGATACGCCCGATCTGCGCCTGCATCAGGCTCGCGTGGCGCTGCGCCTGCGCCAGCAGGCCGGGAAGATCGAGCAGACCTTGAAGACCCGCAGTGCCTCGGTTGGCGGTCTGAGTCGCCGAGGCGAGTGGAACTGGACCCGTGATCAGCTCTGCCTGGATCCGGCCCTGCTGGATGCCGAATGCTGGCCGGCCGAGCTCGCCGATGTTGACCTGGCCGCGATGGAGCCGATGTTTCGTACCGATTTTCAGCGTCAGAGCTGGATTGTTGCCCCGGAAGCAGGAGTTCGCATCGAGGTGGCGCTGGATCTGGGCGAGATTCGCAGCCGTGGCCGCTGCGAGCCGATTCAGGAGCTTGAGCTCGAGCTTCTGGAAGGGCCGGAAAGTGCGCTGATGGACCTTCTGGCAGAGCTCAAGGGCGCGGGTCTTGAGGCCAGTCCGCTGGATCTGTCGAAGGCCGAGCGTGGTTTTCGTCTGCGTGGTGTCTAGGCTGCGATGAATACAGGGAATGAGGCTGCTATGGGGTTGAATCATCCGGGTTTTGCCGCAGAACGGTTGCTGGATCTGCCGGCCGTATTGCATGCACTGGAGGCGGATGGTCTGCTGGAGCCGGCGCAGATGCAGCAGTTGCTGCAGAAACGGCGCAACGGTCAGGAGATCAAGCTGCACCCGCTCGAATATGTCGCGGCGCAGAATTATGCCGATCCGCGTCAACGCGGACGTCAGCTGGATCTGGAAACCCTGACCCAGTGGCTCGCCGATCAGGCCGATCTGCCGTACTGCTATATCGACCCGCTGAAGATCGATGTCGAGCGGGTGACGCCGGTGATGTCGCATGCTTATGCCAACCGGCACCAGATTCTCTGTGTCGAGCAGCACGAGCAGTATGTGGTGATCGCTACGGCGCAGCCCTATATCCGTGGCTGGGAAGAAAATCTGCGCCACGTGCTGCGCAAGGACGTGCGCCGGGTAGTGGCTAATCCGGCCGACATCCGTCGCTATGCGGTGGAATTTTACAAGCTGGCGCGCTCGATCTCCGGGGCCACCCGCAATGATGGTGTGCAGGGTGCGCGCTCGAGCAACTTTGAACAGCTGCTAGAGCTGGGCAACATGCAGGCCCCCGATGCCAACGACCAGCATATCGTCAACATCGTCGACTGGCTGTTGCAGTACGCCTTCGAGCAGCGGGCCTCCGATATTCATCTGGAGCCGCGGCGCGACAAGGGACGTCTGCGTTTTCGGATCGATGGTGTGCTGCACAACGTGTACGAGATGCCGGCCAAGGTGATGGCGGCGGTCAACGCCCGTCTGAAGATTCTCGGGCGCATGAACGTGGCGGAAAAGCGCAAGCCCCAGGACGGCCGCCTGAAGACCAAGAGCCCTGAAGGCAATGAGGTGGAACTGCGCCTCTCGACCCTGCCGACCGCCTTTGGCGAAAAGATGGTGATGCGGATTTTCGATCCGGATGTGCTGATGAAAAGCTTTGCCGAACTCGGTTTCGGTGAGGAGGAGCGGCGGCGCTGGCGGCAGATGACCAGTCAGCCCAACGGCATTGTGCTGGTGACAGGGCCGACCGGTTCGGGGAAAACGACCACGCTCTATACCACGCTCAAGGAGCTGGCGACCGACGAGGTCAACGTCTGCACCATCGAGGACCCGATCGAAATGGTCGAGCCGGCCTTCAACCAGATGCAGGTGCGCCACAATATCGAGCTCGATTTCGCCAGCGGGGTGCGTGCGCTGCTGCGTCAGGACCCGGACATCATCATGATCGGCGAGATCCGTGATCTGGAAACCGCCGAAATGGCGATCCAGGCGGCACTGACCGGTCACCTCGTGCTCTCCACCCTGCATACCAACGATGCCCCCAGTGCCATTACCCGTTTGCTCGAGCTGGGCGTGCCTGCCTATCTGATTCGTGCCACCGTGCTCGGCGTGATGGCGCAGCGTCTGGTGCGTACGCTCTGTCCGCACTGCAAGGGCGAGGGCCAGATCGATGCCGACAGCTGGCAGGCGCTGGTGCGTCCCTGGAAGCTGCCGGTGCCCGAGCAGGTCAGAACCCCGGTGGGTTGTCTGGAATGCCGTGAGACCGGTTTTCAGGGCCGTGCCGGGGTCTATGAGGTGATGCCGATCAGCGAAAAGCTCAAGGAGCTGATCGATACCGATATGGATCTGCCGAAGCTGCGTATCCAGGCGATTCGTGAGGGCATGAAAACGCTGCGTCTGGCCGGGGCGAACCGCATTGCCGCCGGACAGACATCGCTCGAAGAGGTGCTGCGGGTCACGCCGAGCTGAGCCTGTGGTTCAGGGCATGTTGGCCACGGGCGGCGCCGGCGCCTGCAGATCGGCAACCGCGGTGTGTGCCTTGGGCTGGTTGAAGAAGCGGGCCTGTAATGCCTGCAGAGATCCGTCGGCACGCCGTTTTGCCAGTGCCTGGTTGATCCGCGCGATCAGCGGGCCGTTGCTTGAATGTGCCATCAGGCGCAGATCCGCACTGGCGACCGGAAGCTGATCCATCACCAGCTCCTGATGCCAGCCGTAGCGGGTGATATACCAGCGTGCCACCGACTCGGTCATGACCGCCACGTCGATGCGCTGGCGGCGCAGGCGCTCCAGCAGCGCCTGTTCGCTGTGGCTGTCGCTGCGTACCAGCAGATTGCGGCTGAACAGGGGTTCCAGTGTCGGATAGTGGTAACCGAAATGGGTGCCGAGCAGACGGCCGGACAGCTCTTCTGGGCTCTGCTGCAGATGGACCGGGTGTGTACGATGGGAAATCAGCACGTCGCGGGTGTGGGCCACCGGTTCGGTAAAGCTGAAATGTTCCGGGTCCGGCACCCATTCGCGCGCCAGCCCCATCAGAATATGCGGGTTACGGCGGATCAGCTCGATTCCGCGCTTGCGGGGTACCTGCAGCATCTGCAGACGAAAGTTCTGTTCGCGGGCAATCGAACGCAGCAGTTCGGGCACCAGCCCGCGCGCCTTGCCACCCTGCTGATACCAGAACGGCGGCTTGTTGGCGGGCGAGAGGATAAAGGTGATTTCTTCAGGCGTATCGGTTGTGTCGGCGGTGGCGCACAGGCTGCCCAGCAGCAGAAACAGGGAACAAACAAGGCGCAGCAACATCGGTACTTCCTGAATACAGATAAGTTCACAGTCTAGTGCAAAGTTGTTTATGCCAGCAGCCGTTTGCTAGGCAGTCTCTGCAGTGATTCCCGCTGCCGGCCTGCCGCCTTATAGATAGCGATCCAGAATGGCCTGATAGCGCCCGTCGGCCCGCATGGTGCTAAGGCTCCGGTTAAGGTGTTCGACAAAAGGCTGCTGTGTCTTGTTGAACAGAAGACGGATCTGCACCTCGCTCAGTACCTGCTCGCTGAGGTAAAAGCGTGACTGCCAGTGGTTGCGGCGAATATACCAGCGGGCCACCGGACGCGAGATCACCGCAGCAGGGATGCGCTGGCGGTGCACGCGCTGGATCATGTTGAGTTCGTCGCTGCTGTCCGAACGGATCAGCAGGCCGTTGTTGAACAGCGGGTCCAGCGTCGGATAGACATAGCCCAGATGGGTTCCGATGATCATCCCCTCCAGCTCACTCGGGTGGCTGTTGAAGTCGACGGGGCTTTCGCGCAGTGAGATCAGAATATCGGCATTACCGATCAGCGGATCGCTGATGGCAAAGCGTTCGGGGCGCTCGATCCACTCCAGCGCGCGCCCGATGACCGAGTGCTCTTCGGCCAGTACCTGGGCACTGCCGCGTTTGCGTGCGGCCGCCTGAGCCTTGAGTTCGACTCCCTGTTCGAGGCAGGCTTCGTGCAGCAGGTCATAGACAATGCCGCGCGGCTGATCGGCTTCGAAGAACCAGAACGGCGGCTTGTTCATCGGCGAAAACAGCATCAGCAGATAGGGTGAGGCTTCGTGTTCGACAGGGCCGGCCTGGAGCGAGGATGGCGTTGCCAGCAACAGGCTGCACAGCAGGGAAACAAGGCAGAAGAGGGCGCGGAACATGATCGATCTCCCGAACATGGCTTCTAGATTAACGCTAGAGGCTTGCGCGCCGCTTGGCTAGACATGAGCTTTGGGTCAATAAAAAAGGCCCCTGATGGGGCCTTTTTTAGCGTGGTCTGAGTTTACATCAGCAACTGGCGCAGGTCGCCAAGCAGCTGACCCAGCAGCTGGGTAAAGCGTGCCGCTTCGGCGCCGTTGATGGCACGGTGGTCGTAGGAGAGCGACAGCGGCAGCATCAGCCGCGGCTCGAACCCCTCG
>CAYWUD010000136.1:0-6260 GCA_964461355.1 uncultured Pseudomonadales bacterium
AAAAAGGTCTTTTCACGCGGACCTTTGACAAAGTCGAAGTACTGATCGGGCACCACCAGCTGGCCCGGAGCCAGCGACTCGCGCAGGCTGCCTACGGCCGACACCCCCAGCGCTGTGGTTGCGCCCAGCGCCTTCAGCGCCCAGATATTGGCGCGGTAGTTCACCTCATGGGGCAACAACTGGTGTGCACTGCCATGACGCGGCAGAAACAGCAGCTCCTCGCTTCCGGCCCGGGCATGCACAATCGGCGCCGACGGCGTACCGAAGGGGGTATCAATCGCCTTCTGTTCCCGTACGTCGACACCTTCGAGCTGATAGATCCCGGTACCGCCGATAATCGCCAGCATAAACGCTCCTTACTGATTCTCTTCAAGATGCTGCGGTAACTGCTGCAGCCAGCGGGCAATCTGATCTCGCACCTGCCGATAACAGTCCAGTACCGCCTCTTCATCGGCCCCTGCAGCCAGCAGCGGTGCCGCCAGTGCCGGCGGGTCGGCAAACGCGCAGTGCAGGCGCCGCACGCCGGTGAGACCGGGACAGCTTTTTTCCGCGCGATCGCAGACACTGACCACCCAGTCAAAGCCCGGTTCGGTGGCCAGCAGGCGGTCCAGGGTCTTGCTGACATGCTCCGTCAGCGGCCATCCCGACTCGGCCATCACCGTCGCTGCACGCGGATTGATCCCCTGTGCCTCGAGACCCGCCGACGCGAACACAAACGCCTCGCCATGGAGAGCTCGCGCCAGCGCTTCGGCCATCTGACTGCGGCAGCTATTGCCGGTGCACAGAAACAGGATTCGGGGTTTGGTCATGACGGCCTACTCGCTGCAGGATGAGCCGTAGGCAAAGCAGCTGTAACAGCGGTGGTGCTTGAGACTGATCCGCTGTCCGAGCGCCTCGCTCAGGCCGGTGCCCAGATCATAATCAGGATCGTCATCGACCAATGTGCAAGCATACACCCGGATCTGCCCGGCCTGTTTGACCAGCATCTTGCTGTAGGCACACATGAACGCACGACGACTTGCTTCGGTCTGATAACGGGTCATGCAGTCGGTAGAGACCTGCGGCACCCGCGGGTCCGAGCCCGGCGTCAGAAAATCGGGAAAAGGCACCAGATGAAGATCTTCGGGCAGGTCGTTGGCGGCAAACAGCGTGGCAAAAGCCGCCTCTTCACCCGCACGGTCCTCGTCTTTGTCCATATGCCGCGCCACCGAGACATGAAAACCGGCGCGATGAAGCTGTTTCAGTCCCTCCAGCGCACGGGTGAAGTTCCCCTCACCACGGCCGGCATCATGGCGTGCGGCATCGGCATAATCGAGGCTGACACGAAAGGACACCGGATGCGCGGCCGCCCGCAGCCCCTCGATCAATGCCGGTAACCGTTTCTGCAGAGCATCAGTGCCGTTGGTCAGCACCAGACAGGGGCGATGACTGCTGGCAAAACGCAGGATCTCGATGAGTTCCTTGCACAGAAAGGGTTCGCCACCGGTAAAGGAGAATTTCTCCACACCAAGGCTCAGTGCCTCTTCCAGAAAGGGTCTGAGCTCATCGAGCTTCGGAATTTCCAGGCGCTGATCACCCGGGGCCGAGCCCTCAAGGCAGAAGCTGCACTGCAGATTGCAGGCCGTGCCGGTATGCACCCAGAGTTCGGTCAGCGCATGGGGATCGATATAGCCGCGCGGGGCCCCTTCGGGGGTCTGATACCAGTTTTGAGTTTTGATTGTTTGCACTGATTGAATCCATCAACAACGAAAGACCGCCGCTCGACCTGCGACCGGCGGTAACAGGCAGGTCGCTTCGTGCTCAGCAACAGCCACCGGAAGCCGCACCCGCCGCCTTGCTGGCAAAGGGCAAGGCGGTACCGCAGCCGGCAAAGATGCCAAAGTGGGTATCGAAGTTGCCGATAAACTCGAAATGTTCGGCAAAGCGCGTTTCAGCCAGCATGCGCCAGGTATTGCCGCACACCGGGAACACCTTGCCGGTTTCGATGCGGTGGTGGGCATCGAGTTCAAAGGCCTTCGGGCAATGCTCAAGGGTACCCTTGTAGATCACGGCCTGACCGTAATCTTCGCAACGGCTCTCGAGGCCCTCGAGCTTGAACAGGCGATAGGTCGCCGAATAGAAATCGATATGACCGATACGCGCTTCGATGCGGGCATTGTTGATCGCCAGCGGCCGATCGGTTACCAGACGCGGATCGAGAAAACCGGCATCCTTGGCCAGACGAAGGAAATCGTTCCAGTACAGCGCCCCGGACAGGCATTCGCCATAGAGCTCCGGGTCCTGCATCAGCTCGGCAGGAACACGGCGGTCGGCATACACGTCGGAGAAATACAGCTCGCCGCCCGGTTTGAGCAGACGGTGGGCTTCGCGCAGTACGGCCGGTTTATCGGGCGAAAGGTTGATCACGCAGTTGGAGACGATGATATCGAAATAGCCGTCGGGCAGATCAAGCTCGTCCAGTCGTTCGATATAGCCCTTGTAAAAGCGCACGTTCGAGTGCGCATAGCCAAAGCGTTCGCGGTGATACTCCAGATGGCGTTCGGCCACGGCCAGCTGCTCGTCGGTCATGTCGACGCCGACCACCTCACCGCTCTCGCCGACCAGCTGTGCCAGTGCATAACAGTCGCGGCCAGAACCTGAGCCAAGATCGAGAATCTTCATCCCGCGCAGCGCATCGGGCGCCACCAGACCGCAGCCGTAATAACGCGACAGCACTTCTTCGTGAATATTGCCCAGCGCCTCTTTCAGAAAGTCCGGCAGTGCCCCGGTGGTACAGCAGGCGTCGGTCTTGAGGTCTTCGGAGCCGTTCAGCACCTGGCCGTAATAGGTCTTAACATGATCGTGCATCGTTCGTTCCTTGCAATCGGTGCGGCGCCGTCAAAAAGGCGTCCATCGGCCAAGGATACCGAAGGCGAGACACAAACAGAACGACAATGGCTACCCTGTCAGCGCTCCAGGGCGGGAATCAGCTGACGCAAGACCTGCAGCAGCCGCCGCCGGGCCGGGCGCTTGTCATAGGCCAGCGCCGCCGGCAGGCGCATCAGATCGGCCTGATGGTCGATATCGAAACTGCCCGCGCCTTCGGCGACCGACAGGCCGGCCTGCTCGCAGGACTGCCGCAGACTGTGCCCGAGCTGATCGGAACTCCAGGGCAGTGCCGACAGCTCCGGCCAGCCCAGCCGCGCACCCATCAGCACCAGACCGCCATCATCGGCAGGGTGCAGCACCACATCGGTTTCATCGAGCAGGGAGCGGGCTTCGAAAAAGTGCGACTCGGTCAGCAGCGGCGCATCGGTGCCCATCAGCAGGATCTTTTCATACCCCTGAGCACGAAGGGCGAGATCGAGCTCCTGCAGGCGCTCGCCGAGATTACCCTGCTTCTGATAGCGAACCTGAAAATCCGGCCCCGCCTCACGCTCGGCCCAGGCCATGTCTTCCCAGCTGGAGACCGCCAGTACCCGGTTGCCGGGCCAGCGGCGCGCGTCCTCGAGGGCACAGCCCCAGAGTGCCTGTGCCACCGCCAGAGCGCCGTGCTGACCGATTTCGGCGGCCAGGCGCTGCTTGCCCTGCCCCAGCTTGGGACGCTTGCACACCACCACCAATGTCGTATTCATGATTGCTCCCCACCGTCCCTGGCGAAAACCCGGATAAATTCCCCTATCTTGCGTGCCACTGGCACCCTGTCAACTGTTTAACCATGACGGTTCAACTTCCGCAGTCGACATGCCTAGTCGGGCTCGGGGAAAATCTTGCCATCGGTCAACGGCGGGCGAATCCATACACTATCTTTACAGTGCCCGCCGTCACGGCGCTGTAACAATATTGATACACTACGCGCGCTTCAAGGTTACCCCCCTGAGCGCCCTTCTGACGTTTACCCAACGAAGTTACAGGTACACCCCCGATGCAGATTTGCGAGATCAAGCACCCCCTGGTCCAACACAAGCTGGGCCTGCTGCGCCAGCGCGACATCAGCACCAAGAGTTTCCGCACCCTGGCCAACGAGCTGGGCACGCTGCTGACCTACGAAGCCACCCAGGATCTGGAACTGGAACAGACCAATATCGAAACCTGGGCCGGCGAAGTGACCGTCGAGCGCATCAAGGGCAAGAAGATCACCGTGGTACCGATTCTGCGCGCCGGTCTTGGCATGCTCGACGGTGTCCTGGAACTGATTCCGAGCGCCAAGGTGAGCGTCATCGGTCTGTACCGCAACGAAGAGACCCTCGAGCCTGTAGCCTACTTCGAGAAGCTGGTCAGCAACATCGACGAGCGCATGGCGCTGATCATCGATCCGATGCTGGCGACCGGCGGCTCTCTGGAAGCCACCATCGAGATGCTGAAAAAGGCCGGCTGCAAAGAGATCCGCGCGCTGGTACTGGTAGCTGCCCCCGAAGGGATCAAGCGCATCAACGACAAGCATCCGGACGTCAAACTCTACACCGCATCGGTTGACAAATGCCTGAACGACAAGGGTTATATCCTTCCGGGTCTGGGCGATGCCGGTGACAAGATTTTCGGCACCAAGTAAGCCGCACTATTTTCCATCAAGGGGCAGTTCGCTGCCCCTTGTGCTGTCCGGCTTCTGCGTTGACGCAGCTGAGCTAGGCTGGATCTAACAGACGGTATCACCGTCCGGCGCCTGCGCCCCCCATCCAACACTGCATAAAAAAGTACGACTATGACTGAACACTCCCCGATTGCGGGCTGGCGGGCCGCGCTGGCCGGCTCGCAGATGCTCTTTGTCGCCTTCGGCGCCCTGGTGCTGGTTCCGCTGCTGACCGGTCTTGACCCGAGCGTTGCCTTCTTTACCGCCGGCCTTGGCACGCTGCTGTTCCAGCTGGTGACTCGGCGTCAGGTACCGATCTTCCTGGCCTCATCGTTTGCCTTTATTGCCCCCATCATCTACAGCTCGCAGACCTACGGCATGGCCGCGACCATGGGCGGTCTGATGGCTGCCGGTGTGTTCTACATGCTGCTGGCCGGTCTGGTGCAGCTGCGTGGTGCCAGCATTCTGTACAAGCTGTTTCCCCCGGTTGTAGTAGGGCCGGTAATCATGGTGATCGGCCTTGGCCTTGCGCCGGTGGCGGTCAATATGGCCATGGGCAAGACCGGTGACGGTGCCGCCCAGCTGGTGGCCCAGGGACCGGCACTCACCGTAGCCTTTATCAGCCTGGCGACCACACTGCTGGTGGCTTGTCTTGGCAAGGGGATCTTCCGCCTGATTCCGATCATGTTCGGTATTCTGGCCGGTTATATTGCCTCGAGCTTCTACGGCCTGCTGAACCATGAGGTGGTGGCCAACGCGCCCTGGTTTGCGATCCCCGCCTTCCGCCTCCCCGAATTCCACTGGCAGGCGGTGCTGTTCATGATTCCGGTCGCCATTGCACCGGCGATCGAACATATCGGTGACATGCTGGCGATCAGCAACGTCACCGGCAAGGACTACCTGAAAAAACCGGGTCTGCACCGCACCCTGCTCGGTGACGGCCTGGCCACCTCCGCTGCGGCCCTGTTCGGCGGTCCGCCCAACACCACCTATTCCGAAGTGACCGGCGCGGTGATGCTGACCAAGGCCTATAACCCGGTGATCATGACCTGGGCGGCGGTCTGCGCCATTGGTCTGGCCTTTATCGGCAAGATCGGTGCTATTTTGCAGTCGATTCCGGTACCGGTGATGGGTGGCATCATGATGCTGCTGTTCGGCTCGATTGCCGTGGTGGGACTCAACACGCTGGTCAAGGCGCAGGTAAACCTGTCCCATGCGCGTAACCTTGCGATCGTATCGCTGGTACTGGTGATCGGTATCGGTGGCATGGCCCTGAACGTCGCCGATTTCACCTTCAAGGGTGTCAGCCTCTGCGCCGTGGTCGCCATTGTGCTGAACCTGATCCTGCCCCACGAAAAGGGGGAGGATCGCTATCAGGGGCAACAGCCTCAGGCACCTTCGGAGCACTAGGCGTTAGTAACGCTCAGCGGACGAAACAGCCGCATATAAAAAAGCCCAGGCCAATGCCTGGGCTTTTTTCGTGACCGTGAATCAGTTTTGCTGATTGGCCTCGTCAATCTTGTCGGCAAAACGCGCCAGTTCCGGACGGGTCGCACGAATCTCGTCGGTGTCGAGGCCATGCAGTTCATGCGGAAACACCAGCCAGTCCGTACTCTTGTACACAAAGTAATCGGGCTCGCGGTCGGTTCGATTGTTCTGCGGCTTGAAATAGGGTGTCGCGATGCGAATTTCCGGGGTGTTTTTCTTGCAC
>CAYWUD010000137.1:0-6239 GCA_964461355.1 uncultured Pseudomonadales bacterium
CTGACGGCTGTGCGCCAGGGGCTGGCTGTGCTGGGGCTGGGAGTGGCAGGAGTGGCTCTGCTCCTCGGTGTTCTGGAGCTGTGGCGCTGGTGTTACCCGCGCCTTGATCAGCCCTTGAGTCGTGTCGAGGTAACCAGCGAGCTGCGTTACCTGCCGCGCGAGGAGGTCGAGCAGGCGCTGGCAGGATTGGTAGGGGCACGTTTTTTTGCGCTGGAGCTCGAGCAGATGCGCCGTGCGCTGGAAGCGTTACCCTGGGTTGCGCGGGCCAATGTCAGCCGGCGCTGGCCCGATCGGCTGGTGCTGGAAATCAGTGAGCAGCAGCCTCTGGCACGCTGGGGGCAGCATGGCCTGCTCAATATAGAAGGCGAGCTGTTCGAGCCGCAGGCGCTGAGCGGGTTTGAGCCGTTGCCGCTGCTCAGCGGCCCTGAGGGCAGTGAGGCGCTGGTGATGGAGCAGTTCCATGAACTCGGTTATCTGCTGCGGCCGCTGGGGCTGGCGATCAGTGAACTTCGGTTGAGTGACCGGCATACCTGGACGCTGAAGCTCGGTGCGGTGGAAGTGGCCATGGGCGGTGGACTGATAGAAGAACGGTTGCAGCGGTTTGTGCTGTTGTATCGGCAGCAGCTCAAGGGGTGCTGGAGTTCCGTGCAGCGGATCGATTTGCGTTATGACAATGGTGTGGCTGTGAGTGCGCGGGAAGGCTGCGCAGCCTAGCCGGTTACGGATTTTCTGGGGAAAGCATTATGTCAGCTGTGGACAGTGGACGAATGGTGGTAGGGCTGGATATCGGCACCTCGAAGGTGGTGGCGATTGTCGGCGAAATGAACGCCAGCGGGGATATCGAGGTGATTGGCCTGGGTTCCCACCCGTCCCGTGGTCTCAAGCGGGGCGTGGTGGTCAATATCGAGTCCACCGTCCAGTCGATTCAGCGTGCCATCGAGGAAGCGGAGCTGATGGCGGGCTGTCGTATTCATTCGGTCTGGGCGGGGATTGCCGGGAGCCATATCCGTAGCCTCAACTCTCACGGCATTGTCGCCATTCGTGACCGTGAAGTGACGACCTCCGATGTCGATCGGGTGATCGATGCGGCGCGCGCGGTCGCAATTCCGGCTGATCAGAAAATTCTGCACGTGCTGCCCCAGGAGTATGTGATCGATGATCAGGAAGGGGTCAAGGAACCGCTGGGCATGTCCGGCGTGCGTCTGGAAGCCAAGGTGCACCTGGTGACCTGTGCCGTCAATTCGGCGCAGAACATTGAAAAGTGTATTCGTCGCTGCGGGCTCGAGGTCGAAGATGTGATTCTCGAACAGCTGGCATCAAGCTATGCCGTGCTGACCGAAGATGAAAAGGAGCTGGGTGTTTGCCTGGTGGATATCGGTGGCGGAACCACCGATATCGCGATCTTTACCGAAGGTGCGATCCGGCATACGGCGGTGATTCCGATCGCCGGTGATCAGGTAACCAACGATATTGCCATGGCGCTGCGTACGCCGACCCAGCACGCTGAAGAGATCAAGATCAAGTACGCCTGCGCGCTGACCCAGCTGGCGGGTGCTGATGAAACCATCAAGGTGCCGAGTGTCGGCGATCGGCCGTCACGGGATCTCTCGCGTCAGGCGCTGGCCGAAGTGGTCGAGCCGCGCTATGACGAGCTTTTTACACTGATTCAGGCCGAGCTGCGCCGCAGCGGGTTTGAAGACCTGGTTCCGGCCGGCATCGTACTGACCGGTGGAACCGCAAAGATGGAGGGCGTCATCGAACTGGCAGAGGAAATTTTCCATATGCCGGTACGCCTGGGTATGCCGCAACATGTCAAGGGACTGACGGATGTGGTCAAGAATCCGATTTATTCGACTGGTGTCGGGTTGCTGCAGTTTGGCATGCGCAAGCAGGAGTCTTCCGGGGCGGCTGCGGGGCAAACAAAGGAGCGTGAAATCAACTGGGTAGAGAAGGTTAAGCAGTGGTTTCAGGGCAACTTTTAATTGTGATTGAAAGCGAAATCCGATAATAAGGCCAGATTGGCGAATCAGGAATTACAGGAGAAGATCATGTTTGAACTGGAAGATTCATTATCCCAGGCCGTGATCAAGGTAGTCGGCGTTGGCGGCGGCGGTGGCAATGCGGTCAAGCATATGCTGCAAAATCAGGTCCAGGGGGTTGAGTTCATCTGCGCCAATACCGATGCGCAGGCGCTGAAAAATATGGACTCGCACTCGGTGCTGCAGCTTGGCTCCAGCATCACCAAGGGGCTCGGTGCCGGTGCCAACCCGAATGTGGGACGTGAAGCGGCGCTGGAAGATCGTGATCGCATCGCCGAGGTACTGCAGGGCGCCGATATGGTGTTTGTCACTGCGGGCATGGGTGGCGGTACCGGTACCGGTGCAGCACCGATCGTTGCTGAAGTGGCGAAGGAGCTCGGCATTCTGACCGTGGCCGTTGTCACCAAGCCGTTCCCCTTTGAAGGTGGTCGCCGTCGCAAGGTTGCCGAAGAAGGGCTCAAGGAACTGTCCGAGCACGTCGACAGCCTGATCGTGATTCCGAACGAGAAACTGCTGCCGGTGCTGGGGCGTGATGCGACGCTGCTGGCGGCGTTCAGTGCGGCCAACGATGTTTTGCTGGGTGCTGTGCAGGGGATCTCGGATCTGATTATTCATCCGGGTATGATCAACGTTGACAGTGCCGACGTGCGTACCGTGATGAGTGAGCGTGGTATGGCGATGATGGGTTCCGGTGCCGCATCCGGCCCCAACCGTGCGGTGGAGGCGGCCGAAGCGGCCATTGCCAGTCCGCTGCTGGAAGATATCAACCTGCAGGGTGCACGCGGCATTCTGGTCAATATCTCCGGTGGCATGGATATGGGCCTGGGTGAGTTCAGTGAAGTCGGTGATGTGGTCCAGCAGTTTGCATCCGAAGATGCAACCGTGGTGATCGGTACCGCCTTCGATGAGAGTCTGGGTGACGAGCTGCGTGTGACCGTGGTTGCGACCGGACTCGGTCAGGCTGCTCCGGAACGTCCGAAAAAGGTGGTCGATAATACGGCAACCCGTGCCGACGGTACCCTGGATTACCGCCAGCTCGAGCGTCCGGCGGTGCAGCGCAAGCAGCAGGGCAGCGTACCTTCAGGTGCCCAGGCTCAGGCGCAAGCCGTTGAAGCCAAGCCGGTCGAGCAGCGTGAAGCCCAGTACGACTATCTGGATGTGCCGACGTTCCTGCGTCGTCAGTCGAACTGATAAAGCTTCGCATCACCACTTGGTCGGACTGTAACAGTCTGTTAAGATGCGGAATTCGTGTTTACTTTTTATGCGCAAGGCCGGCGAACCATGATCAGGCAACGTACGCTGAAGAATATGATCTGTGCGACCGGGGTGGGTCTCCACTCCGGGGAAAAAATCTATCTGACGCTCAAGCCGGCTCCGGTCGATACCGGGATCGTCTTTGTCCGCACCGATCTCGATCCGGTTGTCGAGATTCCGGGGCGTGCCGTGAACGTGGGCTTTACCACACTCTGTACCTCGGTGCAGAACAACGGCGTGCGCGTGGATACCGTTGAACACCTGATGTCGGCGCTCGCCGGGCTTGGTATCGACAACGCCTATGTCGAAGTTAGCGCCCACGAAGTCCCTATCATGGACGGCAGTGCTGGGCCCTTTGTGTTCCTGCTGCAGTCGGCCGGGATCGAAGAGCAGAACGCGGCGAAAAAGTTCATCCGCATCAAGAAGAAGGTCACGGTACGTGAGGGGGATAAGTACGCGACATTTATCCCCTACGATGGCTTCAAGGTCGGTTTTACCATCGATTTCGATCACCCGGTGTTTCACCACCAGGTACAGAAGGCGTCGATCGACTTTTCCAGCACCTCCTTCGTCAAGGAAGTCAGCCGTGCGCGCACCTTCGGCTTTATGCGCGATATCGAATACCTGCGTTCACACAATCTGGCTCTCGGCGGCAGCGTCGATAACGCGATTGTGGTCGACGATTATCGGATTCTTAACGAAGACGGGCTGCGTTATGACGATGAGTTCGTCAAACACAAGATGCTTGATGCCATCGGCGATCTGTACCTGCTGGGTAACAGCCTGATTGGCGAGTTTATCGGGTACAAGTCAGGGCACGCTCTGAACAATAAATTGCTGCGTGAACTGCTGGTACAGCCGGATGCCTGGGAAGTGGTGACCTTTGAAGACGCGGCCACCGCGCCGATCTCCTATATGAAACCGACAGCGGTTGCTGTCTGAGTTTTGTTCCTGATTCGCTTTCTTGAGGCCACGCATTGCGTGGCCTCTTTTTTTGCGCGGTTGCGACGGTCTTGCTGTGGATGGTACATTTTGGCGTTATTTTTCATACGATTAGCGATTTGAGTTGTTGTTTTTACTTCGAATGGTTGTGTAAGCCATGAAAATCATACTGGTAGACGAACAAAGCGGACGGCGCCGAACGCTCAAGGGCTCCTCCCGTAGCCTCGTCGGGGTAACCCTGCTGGGCGTCTCCTGCCTGCTGGCCCTTGGTGGCTGGAGTGGGTGGCAACTGGGTGCGCTTAAGGTGCAGGCGCAGGCTCCGGAACGACTGGCCAGCCTGAGTGCCGAAGTGGCAGCGCAGCAGCAGGAGCTTGAGGCTGTCAAGGCTCAGGCGCAGCTCGAGGTGGATGCCCTTACGCTCCGTCTTGGTGAGCTGCAGGGACGGATGCTGCGCATCGATGCGCTCGGTGAGCGTCTGACCGATGTGGCCAAGCTCGATGCCGAGGAGTTTCGCTTCGACCAGCCACCGGCGGTGGGTGGGCCCGAGACGGATGATCTGGAGCGCCCCTGGAGCGAGCCGAGTATCAATGGCCGCATTGATGAGCTGCTCAATCAGCTGGATCAGCGTCAGTTGCAGCTGCAGGTCCTTGAAAACCTGCTACGCAGTCGCCAAATAGAGGATGATGTTGCGATTGCCGGTCGTCCGGTCGAAAAAGGCTGGTTATCCTCGCCCTTCGGTCGACGCAGTGATCCCTTTACCGGTCGTCCGGCCTGGCACAAGGGGGTCGATTTTGCCGGCAAGGAAGGTTCGAATGTTGTCGCGGTGGGTGCCGGAGTCGTGACCTGGGCCGGACCGCGCAGCGGATACGGGCTGCTGGTCGAGATCAATCACGGTGACGGTATGGTCACTCGTTATGGTCATAACAAGTCCCTGCTGGTGCAGGAGGGCGATCAGGTTCGCAAGGGTGGAGCGATTGCCCTGATGGGGTCAACAGGACGTTCTACCGGTGCCCATGTGCATTTCGAAGTGCTCAAGCAGGGGCAGGCGGTTAACCCCGAAAAATATATCTATCGAGCCCGTCGTTAATCGGATTCGGGCAGTGTGGGGCCTCTGTTGAGGTCCGTATTCAGGATTACAGGTTCAAACAGACTATGTTGGGTTCTCTGCTGAAGAAGGTACTGGGCAGCCGCAATGACCGTCAGCTCAAGCGGATGGGAAAACTGGTTGCGCAGATAAATGCATTTGAAGCCGGTCTGCAGGCGCTCGACGATGCTGCGCTCCGCGCCAAGACAGCCGAATTTCGCCAGCGACTGGAGCAGGGCGAAACCCTCGATCAGCTGCTGCCCGAAGCCTTTGCCGTTACCCGTGAGGCCAGCCGCCGAGTGATGGGGATGCGCCACTTTGATGTGCAGATGATCGGTGGTCTGTGCCTGCATCAGGGCAAGATTGCCGAGATGCGTACCGGTGAGGGCAAGACTCTGGTGGCGACGCTGCCGGTGTATCTGAATGCGGTGGCCGGCAAGGGTGTGCATGTCGTGACCGTGAACGACTATCTGGCCCAGCGTGATGCCAACTGGATGCGCCCGCTGTATGAATTTCTCGGTCTGAGCGTCGGAGTGGTAGTGCCGGGACAGGATCCGGTCAGCAAGAAAGCCGCCTATGCGGCCGATATCACCTACGGTACCAACAACGAATTCGGGTTTGATTACCTGCGCGACAACATGGCGTTCTCGACCGAGGACAAGTTCCAGCGCGAACTGAATTTCGCCATTGTCGATGAAGTCGACTCCATTCTGATCGATGAAGCCCGTACTCCGCTGATTATCTCCGGACCGGCTGAAGACAGTTCCGAGATGTACCAGCGCATCGATGCGCTGATTCCCGAACTCAAGCGCGCCGAGATGATCGAGGATGAACCCGGCGCCGGCCATTACACGGTCGACGAGAAAACCCGCCAGGTGGATCTCACCGAAGAGGGGCACCAGTTCGTCGAGGAGCGACTG
>CAYWUD010000138.1:0-6222 GCA_964461355.1 uncultured Pseudomonadales bacterium
TGTTACTTACTGCAGGGGTGTTAAACACAGGGAAAGTTGGAACTTTTTAATAGGTAAAGAATTTATTTATCTGTGATTTCTTTCAACACACCCAAGGTGTTGCTGACACTGAGCCTACTTGACTTTATCCTGTTATAGAGTAGACTTCCTTCTATGGAACATACTCCTACAGGGGCTAGTTTCTCTTATGGTCAAGATGAAAATAGATTTCCTACAAAAGAAATTTTAAGTATCCCTATTGCAGCCGTAACAATGCAGGAAATCGTTGCGATTGTAGAAAAAATTATTGCTCATAATACGCAGACTATTCAGCATGTGGTGGTAAATGCTGGTAAAATTGTGGCAATGCAACATAACCAAATGTTACGTGACTCAGTGTTATCTGCGGACATTATTAATGCTGATGGTCAGGCTGTAGTATGGGCTGCCAAATTTCTTAAGAAGCCTTTACCCGAGCGGGTAACCGGTATTGATCTTATGCTTAATCTAGTACAACTGGGATATGAGAAGAACTTGAAATGCTATTTCTTTGGAGCCAAAGAAGAGGTTGTTTCAAAAGTTGTAGATATATTTTCTTCCCAATATAACTCTTCCGTGATTGCGGGGTATCGTAATGGGTACTATACACAAGAAGAGGAACCTAGTATTGCAGAGGATATCGCTAGAAGTGGAGCGGATATCCTCTTTGTTGCCATAAGTTCTCCCCAAAAAGAGATATTTCTGAACACATATAAATCAACCTTACATACGCCCTTTATTATGGGGGTAGGGGGGAGCTTTGATGTGATTGCAGGTATAACGAAGCGCGCACCTAGATGGATGCAAAAATTTGGGTTAGAGTGGTTTTATCGATTTCTTCAAGAACCTAAACGTATGTGGAAACGGTATCTTGTTGGAAATAGTAAGTTTATTGCACTTGTTCTAAAAGAAAAATTTCGACGTTAATGCCTTAAATTTACCCTTTTAATTAGGGTTTTCTTTGCTTGTTGACTTTACTAACAGTCATTTATTGCTTTTTATACTTGCCTATGTTACAATAATTGAACTGTGAAATCCATAGGGAGTACTATGCTTTTTAACTCAATTGAAGTGCTTCAGGTACAAAGTAGGAGGTTATATGGAAACAAAGATTTTAGATCTCTATACATTTCACGGCAGTGAAGATGACCATATTTTTCATACAGTCAAAGGCTCTAATGATTTTTATGAAGCTACTGAACTTTCGATGTTTAAAAAATATTTTGTTAATACCCGTGTGATTGTTGATGTAGGTGCACATATTGGTAACCATACATTGTTTTTTGCTCATACTACTAATGCTATTATTCACTCCTTTGAACCTTCCCCATCTTTTTATAAATATTTGAGTAAAAATGTTGTAGGTAATATGTTAGACATCAATATATACAATGTGGCACTAGACTCTGAATTAGGGGAATTAGAGCTTGCGGGTAAAACTAATCCGATCGTATCAGAAATTAACGACCAAGGAAGATCTGTTGTACCAGTTGATCCTGTTTATTCTTTTGATATATATGATGCGGATTTTATAAGAATAGATGTAAAGGGTTCTGAACACAATGTTCTTCTAGAGGTGAAGCAGTGCTTGGAATTAAATAAGCCAACTATTTGGATTAAGATTAACCCTGAGAATTTTGATCAAGTATATGATACCCTCAAAAACCTGGGGTACGGAATTATAGAGAAATATATGTACAATTATATTTTTTCTCATCAAAGTAGTAATCTTTATAAGAGCTCTGAACCTCTTGAAAATTTACACAATAGTTTTAATTTGACTCTTCAGCAACTGATAGAAACAAGCATAAAATGTAGAGAAGTTAGTGATGAAAACATAGAACTCAATAAGAAATTAGAAAGAATACAAAATGAAAAATTAAGAGTGAATAAAAATTTCCAACGGGTATGTAATAACAAGTGGTACCGCTTTGGACAAATGACTGTGAAACGTAAAATATGGACTATAGGCATCGCTGTGTCTAAAAAGCTACACGTCTACTGGCTATTTAAACCTGTTGCACAACTAGTTAAAAAAGGGTCAAGTGTTCTAAAATACTTCAAGAATTATAAAATTTCTCGTAACAGAAAGCATCTGTATGCAATGGATTCGAACGAAGCTTTTTTGCAAAATAAAGAAAAAAAAACCATACAGGAGATGAATGTCATTTTTATAGCAGATGAGTTTACTACCAGATGTTTTGAGCCAGAGTTTAATGTTATTAAAGTATCTCCTGAAAATTGGAGAGAGGAACTTAAAGGAATTGATGTAGATTTCTTTTTTTGTGAATCTGCTTGGCAAGGGAATGAAGGGGCATGGGTAAATAAGGTTGGCGGTGTAGAGGTAAAAGATAACAGGAGACTGCTTGAGTTGGTTTCATGGTGCAACGACCATAAGATAAAAACCATATTCTGGAATAAAGAAGATCCAATACATTATAATGCTTTTATAGACACAGCAATTCATTTTGATTATGTGTTTACTACCGATATCGATAGTCTGAAAAAATATAAAAAGATGGGATGTGTTAATGTTTTTGATTTACCATTTGCTGCTCAGTTGAAATATCATAACCCTATCGAAAAGTTTGAAAGAAAAAATAAAGTAGTTTTCGCTGGATCTTACTATGGGAAGAAGTTCCCTGAAAGAGAAAAAATCATGAATGACATGATTGAGGTTGCCGATAAGTTTGGCTTGGAGATTTATGATAGAAATTATCATAATCCTGAGAGTGTAAATCAATTTCCAGAGCGTTTTCAGAAATATATCCAAGGAACTCTGGTTGGCGATGAAATAGATTTAGCATATAAAGGCTATAAAGTTGCTGTAAATGTAAATAGTGTAAGTAACTCATCCACAATGTTTGCTAGGAGGGTGTTTGAGCTTCTTGCATGTAATACCCCTGTAATAAGCTCAAAATCAGTAGGGCTTGTGGAAATGTTCCACGGTGAGGTAGTCGCATCACAAGATAAAGACGTCCTTGCTCAAGAGTTAAGGTTGCTCTTTAATGATGAAAATTATTACAGTAAAAAGAGATATAGCTGCTTAAAAACAGTACTTAAATATCACACTTATACTCATAGAGTGACCAGGATATTAGATACTGTAGGGATACCATATAAAGAAGAGTCTCAATCTATCTCTGTAATAGCCCATATTGCATCAGAAGAAGATTATAAGAGGTTTGAATATATTATGAAAAGACAGACATTCTCCAAAGTTAGTATAATATTGCTCATAGACTATTTTGACGGATATTTAAGTATTTTTAATTCTAATAATTCAAAGAGGCGAAAGACATATTTGAGTGATTATGTGCATCATTATAACAATATTCGTGAAATTTCAAATGCACAGTATCTTATTCCTTTTTCTTTATATACCCATTACGACTGTAATTATGTTGAAGATTTATATTTATCATCAACATATGTAGATAGTGAAGCTATTTTGACTCAAGAGCATAGCGAAAAAGAGTATAGCTACATACATGCAGGATTTTTATGTAAGAGCATGATCCCCACAAAGCTTTTAGAAAAAGTACAGGTTGATATTTTATTAGAAATGATAAAAGTTAATATACCTTTAGAGGTGTTAACTGAACAGGAAGTACAAATTTTTAATATAAATAGAGAGATGGAGGGGTTAAGGTGATAAAAATAGTATTTGCAGGTCATGACTTTAAGTTCCTTTTTGGTATAATAAGCGAGTTTGAAAAGGATGATTATGAAGTTCGGACAGATCAATGGAGTGGGCATGCTACTCACGATGAAGAGGTGAGTAAAGAGATGGTTGCGTGGGCAGATATAATCTTTTGTGAATGGGGTTTAGGGAATGTCATTTGGTATCAGAATCACAAAAGAGATGATCAGAAATTATTTGTAAGGATGCATAGGTTTGAAATGAATACCGAATATCCATCTCAATTTAATTACTCAAAAATAGATACAATAATTGCCATCTCTCCTTATATCTTTGAAGAATTTCATAGAGTATCTTGTGTTCCACGAGATAAAATGCAAGTTATTTATAATAGTGTTCAAGTTAACCAGTTTGATAAGTTAAAGAAAGATGGTAGTGAATTTAATATTGGAATAGTAGGTATTGTTCCTAGTCTAAAAAGATTTGATAGAGCCTTGGACATTCTTGAGGCGCTCTTGGAAAAAGATACACGATATAAATTGTACGTAAAAGGTCAGCATCCACAAGAGTGTGGATGGGTTTGGAATAACTCCAAAGAGAGAAAATTTTATGATAAAGTGCTTGCGAAAATAGATAAAAAATTTAAAGATTACGTAATTTTTGAAGGGTGGGGGGATGTTAGTGAGTGGCTTCAAGATATAGGCTATGTGTTATCTGTCAGTGATTATGAAAGTTTTCATTTAGCACCCATAGAGGGAATGGCTTCAGGGGCGATTCCTTTAATTCTTGACAAAAGAGAAGGAGTGAGAAGTATTTTTCCCGAAGAGTTCATATTTGAATCGATAGAAGAAATAGTGGGATATATAATCTCTCATCCTATTGTGGAAGAGAGCCTCCTTAAAGGTTTTGTAAAAGATAGATATAATATAAGCAAAGTATATCAAGAAATAGTGGAACTAATACATAGTAGAGTAGGTTAATATCATATATTATCTCGGCGGGGAATTGGTTTATGCAAAATGGTATCGTAGAATAACAGGAGGATTGTATAAGTGAAAAAAATTGGAGTTATTTTCTTTGCATTTTTATCAATAATTGTTGTTTTTGTAACTCATATTCAACCAGCTATAATTTTTGGTCAAAAGATAGATCCTGTATATTATGAGATAGATTTACAAGTAGATCAGTTGCACTCAGCACAGGATTTGTTTTTCTACCGAACCTCTGTAACCAATGAAGAACTCGTTATAGAAACAGCTAATAAGATAATAAACAAAGAAAGTATTTCTTTAATGTCTGGTCTCCCCAAAACCGAATTCAAGGGATATGACTACCCCTATGGGTTATCAACAGTACAATTATACTATAATAGTTTAAGATTAATATCGCTACTCACTGATGCATATTATGTGACATCTGATACCATATATTTGGATGAAGCAATCTCAATATATAAAGATTGGCGGGAACAAGACAAAAGGGGAAGCATAAAAAATAAGTATGCTTGGTATGATCATAGTGCGGCAAATAGAACTCTCACATTGACCTATTTACTTCGAGCAGGGAACTACGCTATAGAGAGAGAGGTTAGAGAGGATATTATAGATAGTTTAGTTGCGCATGGGAATTGGTTGTTCGATGATAAATATTATCAGGGTAAAGGGAATCATGGGGTAATGCAAGATCGTGCATTACTCCAGTTAGGTGTGTTTTTTACTAACCAAGTCTATATAAAGAAAGCTGAGGATCGATTAAAACAAGCTTTCAGGCGAGACTTTTCAGCAGAAGGGGTTCATTATGAAAATTCAGTAGACTATCATAAAATGATGTACAAAATGTATCAGGATATATTTTTGTTAGGAGGAGCTCGCAGTGCTGCTGAACTGGAATTATTGGAAAAGTCAGAAGCCTATTTACAGTTTCTGAAAAAGCCTAATGGAGAATTCCCCTTGGAGGGTGATAGTGGGTTGGGGAGGGCAGGTATTGCAAGTAAGAATTTTCATAATTTTTATGATTTTGAATCTGGTAAAGTTATCATGCAGGATGAGGATTTGAATAATACTGAGAAATCAACATATCTATTTTTTAAATCAGGGTATGTTTCTGCTGTACATAAGCACTTTGATGATCTCTCTTTTGTCCTTACGGATAACGGTAATAATATCTTTATTGATGCAGGAAAGTATAATTATGAGGCTAAGGATGTTTTTCGAAAATATATCATATCGCCAAAAGCACATACAACAGTATACTTAGAGAATCAAAAATATGCTTTTTTCCCATATACTTTATCCAAGTATCATGCTGAACTTACTCATTACGAAGAGAATAGTGAGTACATCTATGCTCAGGGCATTATACATATAGGTAAAGAGATACTCACAAGAGATATTATCTATATGGAAGGTGTGGTGTTCTTATTAGATCGAGGGCTACTATCATCACCCCAAGCATTAAAGCAGAATTTCAATCTATCTCCTGATGTATCTATTAGTCTGTTGGAGGCTAATATTCTAACCATTAAAAATAGCGATAAGCTAGTTACTCTTAAGCAGTACTAT
>CAYWUD010000139.1:0-2875 GCA_964461355.1 uncultured Pseudomonadales bacterium
ACAAGGATGCGGTCGCCTTCATGTTGCTGGTATTTATCCTGCTGTTTATGCCCAGCGGCATTCTGGGCAAGCCGGAGGTGGAAAAGGTATGAAGCTCCTGAACCTCAAAGCCGCCTGCCTGTCGGTGGGCGTGATGCTGCTGATCACCAGTTTTGTACTGGGACTGAAACTGACCCCCGAGGGTGTCAGCTTTGTTGTCGAACTCAACGATCCCGGTCGCCTGCAGCTGATTGCTGCGGCCATCGTGCTGGTTTTTCTGGCCCAGCTGTTCCGCGATCAGATCCGGGGTTTTCTCGGCCAGGCCTCAAATAAGGTCAGCCTGCCCGAGCTGAGTCTGGACGGCAATCCGCAGCTCAAACGCACCCTGTACTGCTTCCTGATCGCCGGCCTCATGGTCTGGCCCTTCTTTGGCTCGCGCGGTGCGATTGATATCGCCACCCTGACCCTGATCTACGTGATGCTGGGGCTGGGGCTGAACATCGTGGTCGGCCTGGCCGGCCTGCTGGATCTCGGTTACGTGGGTTTCTACGCCGTCGGCGCCTACAGCTACGCCCTGCTCAACAGTTACTTCGGTCTCGATTTCTGGACCTGCCTGGTCATTGCCGGCGGCATGGCCGCGCTGTTCGGTTTTCTGCTCGGTTTCCCGGTGCTGCGTCTGCGCGGTGACTACCTGGCCATCGTGACCCTCGGCTTCGGTGAGATCATCCGCATCCTGCTGAACAATTGGACTGACCTGACCGGGGGCCCCAACGGCATCGGCGGTATCGACAAGCCGACCCTGTTCGGCCTCGAGTTCTCCAAGCGCGCCAGTGACGGCGGCACACCGTTCCACGAGTTTTTCGGTATCGATTACTCCTCGAACTACAAGGTGATCTTCCTCTATCTGCTGGCGCTGGGTCTGGTGCTGCTGACTATCTACGTGATCAACCGCCTGCTGCGCATGCCGATCGGCCGCGCCTGGGAAGCGCTGCGCGAAGACGAGATCGCCTGTCGCTCACTGGGCCTGAACCCGACCGTGATCAAGCTCTCGGCCTTTACCATCGGCGCCACCTTCGCCGGCTTTGCCGGCAGCTTCTTCGCCGCACGTCAGGGCTTTATCAGCCCGGAATCGTTCACCTTTATCGAGTCGGCCATCATTCTGGCGATCGTGGTGCTCGGCGGCATGGGCTCGCAGCTCGGCGTGGTGCTGGCCGCCATTCTGATGACGGTGCTGCCGGAGCTGGCGCGTGAATTCAACGAATACCGCATGCTGCTGTTCGGTCTGATGATGGTACTGATGATGATCTGGCGGCCCCAGGGGCTGCTGCCGATGAAACGGGCTCATATGGAGTTGCGCAATGAGTAATCTGCTGTCGGTCAACAAGCTGTGCATGCGCTTTGGCGGCCTGCTGGCGGTCAACAACGTGGCGCTGGAGGTGGCACCGGCGCAGATCGTCTCCATTATCGGCCCCAACGGCGCCGGCAAGACCACCGTGTTCAACTGCCTGACCGGATTCTACAAGCCGACTTCCGGCGATATCCGCTTCAAGGGCGAACAGATTGCCCGCCTGGCCGGTCACAAGATCGCCCAGAAAGGCGTGGTGCGGACCTTCCAGCACGTGCGTCTGTTCAAGGAGATGACGGTAATCGAGAACCTGCTGGTGGCCCAGCACCGTCATCTGAACACCAATCTGCTCTCCGGCCTGCTGCAGACGCCGGGCTTTCGCCGGGCCGAAGGCGAAGCCCTTGACCGCAGCGCCGAGTGGCTGCGCAAGGTGGATCTGCTGGAACTGGCCAACCGCCCGGCAGGCAACCTCGCCTACGGGCAGCAGCGGCGCCTCGAAATCGCCCGCTGCATGGTGACCCAGCCCGAACTGCTGATGCTGGATGAACCGGCTGCCGGCCTGAACCCGAGCGAAACCGCCGAGCTGGACGAGCTGATCTGCGATCTGCGCGCCAACCACGGCGTATCCGTGTTGCTGATCGAACACGACATGAAGCTGGTGATGGGCATCTCCGATCACATCTACGTGATCAACCAGGGTACCCCGCTGGCCGATGGCAAGCCCGACGAGATTCGCGCCAACGATGACGTGATCAAGGCCTATCTGGGCGAGGCGTAAGGAGCAGAACATGCTGAAACTGGAAAACCTCAGCGCCCACTACGGCAAGATTCAGGCGCTGGACAATATCAACGTCGAGGTCAATGAGGGTGAGATCGTCACCCTGATCGGTGCCAACGGCGCCGGCAAGACCACCCTGCTGATGACCACCTGCGGCGACCCGCGCGCCAGCCAGGGCCGAGTGATCTACCAGGGCGAAGATATCACCGCCCTGCCGACCGCCCAGATCATGCGCAAGGGCATTGCCGTGGTGCCGGAAGGACGCCGCATCTTCTCCCGCCTGACCGTGGAAGAGAACCTGGCCATGGGCGCCTTCTTCACCCCCGAAGACCGCGCCGGCGAGCTGCTTGAACACGTGCTGGAACTGTTCCCGCGCCTGAAAGAGCGTTACCACCAGCGTGGCGGCACCATGTCCGGCGGCGAGCAGCAGATGCTGGCGATCGGCCGGGCACTGATGAGCCAGCCGAAACTGCTGTTTCTCGATGAACCCTCGCTGGGTCTGGCGCCGATCGTAATCGGCCAGATTTTCGAGATCATCGAGCGCCTGCGCGAAGAAGGCATGACCATTTTCCTGGTCGAGCAGAACGCCAACCAGGCGCTGCGTCTGGCAGACCGTGGGTATGTTCTGGAGAACGGCAAGATCGTCCTCAGCGATACCGGCGCGAACCTGCTGGTTAACGAAGCGGTACGGGATGCCTATCTGGGTGGCTGATTTTTTTGCCTGATCCCGGATCGAAAAAGCCGACAGAGATGTCGGCTTTTTTTGTTTTGGG
>CAYWUD010000139.1:2885-6174 GCA_964461355.1 uncultured Pseudomonadales bacterium
CTTTTTTATTGCTGATCAAATAGCTGGAAAACAGCCTTTTCCCCCGTTTTAAATACAAAACGTCTTCAGTCACCTACTGATTTGGCGCTATATTCTCAACCTTGTTTTCCGTCAGGATGAAATAAAACACAAAAACACCAAGATCAGACCTAAGGAGGGATACAGTGCTCGAATACATCGCATTGCTACTGATCATATTTGTAGGGCTGACGCTCTTTTACGGAATTATCGTAATCCACGACATCCCCTATGAAATAGCCAAACACCGCAATCACCCCCATCAGGACGCAATTCATGTTGCAGGCTGGGTCAGTCTGTTTACCCTGCATGTGTTGTGACCTTTTCTCTGGATCTGGGCCACCCTTTATCGCCCGAATCAGGGGTGGGGATTTAGCGGATACGAAAGAACCGCCGACCACAATTCCGACAGCATCAAAACCCTTACACAACGGATCCGCATGCTGGAAGAACGCATTTCCCAACTGGAGGGCAACTGATGGAAACGCTGTTGCTCCTGACCTACGGCGCTATCTGCATTGCCGTCTTCAAGGCCTTCAAAATACCGCTGAACAAATGGACCGTACCGACAGCGGTACTGGGCGGCATTGTGTTGGTAGGCATGCTCGTGCTGCTGATGAACTTCAACCATCCTTATGCCGACATAGCGCGAAAATACGTACCCACAACACCGATCATCCCGGAAATAGCAGGCATCGTTACCGATGTCCCGGTAAAAGGGAACATGTCACTCAAGGCCGGCGACGTACTGTTTCAGATCGAGCCGGCCCCCTTTGCCGCCAGAGTCAGCTCGATCCAGGGACAACTGCAATCAGCCACTCTCGACCTTGAGCGTGCTCAGGAGCTGGAAAAGCGCAATGTAGGCAGCCAGCGCAGCATTGATGTCACCCAGGCGAGGGTCACACAGTTAGCGGGCGAACTTGAAATTGCCCGTTATCAGCTGGATGAAACCACCGTACGCGCCCCTTCGGATGGGTATGTCACCCAGGTACTGCTCCACCCCGGGATGCGTGTGAATAACATGGCCTTCCGCCCCGGCATGGTCTTCGTGCACAAACCGGACACCTCCTATATTGCCTGGTTCTGGCAGAACAATGCCGGCCGTATCGAGCCGGGACTGGATGCGGATATTGCCTTTGATGCGATTCCTGGCACCGTCTTCAGCGCCGAGGTCGTCGAAGTAATGCCGATGCTGGCCGAAGGGCAACTGGTGGCCTCGGGCAATCTGATCGGTGTAGACCCCAAACGCGAATACGCCGGCCGGGTTCCGGTGATACTGAAAGTCACCGATCCGCGCTTTGACGCCTATCGCGACAAGCTTCCCGGTGGCGCCTTCGCTCAGGCCGCAGTCTACAGCGAACATATGCACCATCTCGCCATGATGCGCAAAATCCTTCTGCGCATGGCGGCCTGGATGAATTACCTGTTCCCGTTCCACTAGGGCCGTCAGAGCAATAACGAAGCTGTATCCCCTAAAACTCGCCCAGCCTGTTTTCCGGGATCACACAATAAAAAGGGGCTGAACGCATGTTCAGCCCCTTTTTCACACCGCAGCATCACACTGATGCTTTGGCAGTACGCGCCACGCCTTAGGCTTGCGGCGGAGTACCTTCACCGTTGGACAGGATCGCATCGATCTGTACCAGAGCGCCCATCGGGATCTCGGATACACCGATCACGGTCACGGCCGGCAGGTCGCCCTGGAAGAAGGACTTGTACGCTTCACGCACAGCGTCAACATCAGCGATGTTCTTCACCTGAACGTTCAGTTTAACGGCATCGTCAACCACGTGACCGACGCTTTCAACAACAGCCTTGATGTTCTTCAGGCATTGCTCAGCCTGTTCCTTGGCGCCACCGGCAACAACCTGGCCGCTCTTGGCATCAACCGGCAGCTGGGCAGAGATGTTGTTGTAGTGGGAGAACGCAACGGTCTGGGTAGACAGCGCGCACTTCGGTGCCGCATCAGTGTTGTTCGGACGAATCACGATACCGTGACGGTCTTCAACGGCCTGGGGCGGAGTACCGTCACCGTGGGAAACAGTCGCGTCGATCTGTACCAGAGCATCCATCGGCAGGCCCGCTGCGGCCACAACGGAACGCGCCGGAACATAAGCTACGGTACGGGCAATAGCGGAATCCGGGAAGAAGGTTGAGTAAACTTCGTTGACCGCATCGATATCGGCCAGGTTCTTGACGTGAATGTTGATTTTTACAATATCGTCAAACGGTACGTCGATACCTTCGAGAATGGCCTTGATGTTTTTCAGACACTGTTGCGCCTGCTCTTTGGCACCACCCGCTACAATGTTGCCGGTCTTCGGATCGATCGGTAACTGTGCAGAAATATGGTTGTAGTGGGAGAACGCAACGGTCTGAGTAGAAACGCTGCTTTTCGGAGCGCTGTCGACATTGCGGGAAATTTTAACCAGATCGCACGGAGCCTGAGTACCGGAACCTTCACCGTTGGTGATTACGGCATCCATCTGTACCAGTGCGCCGTCGAGCGGCAGCGCAGCAACAGACAGCGCGGTACGAGTCGGCAGGTGGCTGTTGAAGAAGGTTGCATATACTTCATCAACCGCATCCAGATCGGTAATGTTTTTCAGATAAACGTTGATACGCACAACGTCATGCATGGCGTGATCAATGCTTTCTACAATGGCCTTGATATTTTCCAGACATTGCTTGGCTTGCGCTTTTACGCAGGCAGAAACTACAGCGCCGGTTTTTGCATCGACCGGCAGCTGAGCAGAAATATTGTTGTAATGGGAAAAGGCAACCGTTTGCGTAGAGAAAGAACTTACTGGTGCATTTTCTGTATTTCTTGAATTCTTAATAATACCACTACACATATCGATATCCTTCTATTCACTGTTACTGGTAAATAAAGTTCTGTTAGACCCGCCCGAACAATTGTCAGGCATCAATCCGGCCCCAGTTAAACATTTGTCTGGTGACAATATCGAAACATGAGCCAACCATTGGGGTACATTTAGGTTACGATTTTTAGTTATCGAACTCAACCAGCGTAGGAGCAAATCGAAGGGCCCGCCAGAAATTACATGGATACATTCAAACGCCCCTGATTTCTGGGTTCGGACCCTCAAAGCAGGATCGCACCAGCACGCTGAACGGAGCAAAAAAAGGCCCGATCAACCCGACCGCGGTTACCGTCACAAACCCCGCGAACGGACCAGAAAAGCAGGTACGAAAAGCCCCCGCTCAGGGACTATCGCCAGCAGCTCGGAGCTCATAGGAGCTCATAGAA
>CAYWUD010000140.1:0-3815 GCA_964461355.1 uncultured Pseudomonadales bacterium
CCAGTTTGCCCATCATCTGGTGCTGTTCGACCTGCCGGAGAACCCCGATCTGCTGGAGCAGCGCATCGGCCGTCTGGACCGTATCGGCCAGACCCAGACCGTGCAGATTCATGTGCCCTATCTCGAAGACTGCGCCCAGGAAACCCTGTATCGCTGGTACGAACAGGGGCTCAATGCCTTTGCCCAGACCTGCGCCACCGGCAACAACCTGCTTCAGCAGCACGGTGAAGCGCTGCAGAGCCTGCTTGCTCCGGCACCGGATGCTGCGTTACTGGACAGTCTGATCGAAACCACCCGCAGCGACCATGCTGCACTGGTCGAACAGCTGCACAACGGCCGCGACCGCCTGCTGGAGCTGCACTCACGTGGCCGTGGCGACAGCGGTCGCCTGATCAACCGCATCGAAGCGCAGGATCAACCCAAGCTGCTGCGCGGCTATCTCGAACTGTTCTGCGAACACCTGGGCATCGAGACCGAAGAGCACTCCAAGCACTGCCTGATTCTGCGCCCGGGTGAGCATATGGTGCTGCCGAGTCTGCCGGGCTTGCCGAGCGACGGCACCACGATCACCTTTGATCGTGCCACCGCGCTGGGCCGTGAGGATATCCAGTTCATGACCTGGGAACATCCGCTGATTCGCACCGGCATGGAACTGCTGATGACCAGCGAGCTGGGTAACTCCAGCGTGGCCCTGATCAACAACAAGGCACTCAAGCCCGGCACCATGCTGGTCGAAGCGATCTACGTGCTCGAAACCCAGGCCGCGCCGGCCCTGCAGCTGGATCGTTTCCTGCCGATGACACCGATCCGCACCCTGATCGATCCCAGCGGCAACGACCTGGCCGAGCGGGTGAAGTTCGACACTCTCGACCCGCAGCTCGAAAAGATCAAACGCAGCACCGCGGCCAAGCTGGTCAAGAATCAGCGCAGCCAGATTCAGCAGGCTCTGGAACAGGCACAGCAGAGTGCCGAAATCCAGGTGCCGACGCTGCTGCAACAGGCTACCCAGCAGATGCTGCAGACCATCACGACGGAGATCCGCCGTCTGGCATCGCTACGCTCGGTGAACCCGAACATCCGCGATGAGGAGATCGCCATCCTCAAGCAGCAGGCCACCGATGGCCATCAGGCCCTGCAGAATGCCGGCCTGCGCCTCGATTGTCTGCGCGTGATGTTCGCCGCCTGAGCATGTTCGCCACCGGTTCAGCAACGCCCACCGCTTCGGCTGCGGGCGTTGCTGCTTACAGGAACTTTGCCGTCTTGACTGGAACCTCGCTGATACACTGAAGGTCTAACTTCATCATTATTTTGAGGAACCACCATGCTCAAGCCACTTGCCATCATCTCCACCTGCCTGATGCTCGGCGCCTGCCAAAGCGCCCCCAGCCAGCCGGGTGAAAACCTCAGCGAAGAGGCGCTCAGCGGTAACTGGACCCTCAGTCACTGGACCGGTGCAGCCGAAGGTGCTGACTACGGGCAGGCCAACATGCAGTTCAGCTGGCAGGAAGGCAAGGGACGGGTGAACGGCAACAATGGCTGCAACCTGTATTTCGGCGGCGTGGACATCAAGGGCAACCAGCTGCAGTTTGGCCAACTGGCCAGCACGCTGCGTGCCTGCCCGCTGCCACAGATGAAACAGGAACAGGCGCTGATGAAACTGCTGGCCGATCCGAACCTTGACACCCTGCTTGATGGCGACCGTCTGGAGCTGAGCACGGACAGCGAGCGGTTTTCCTTTACCCGCGGCCTCTGAAGCCCCTGCGCGTTTTGCCAAGCGCCTTGCCAGCCCCTTGGCAAAACGCATAAGCTAACCGGCACCATTCGATTACAGAGGACGCCGTGGTGACCAGCACAACGGGGAATCCGGATTCACTCCAGACCAGCTTTCAGCTCAAGGGCGGGCTGGTGCCCATGACCACACTGGAGCTGAACTACTACCACTGGCCTACCTTCGTCGATCAGCTAAAGCGCACAGCCAACCAGGCCAGCCGCTTCTTCAATCGTACGCCGGTCATTCTGAGCGTCGAACATCTCAGCAATCCGGCCGAAATTCCGGATTTCACGGCCATTCGCAGCCACTGCAGCCGCTACAACATGGAAATTGTGGCGCTGCGCGGTGGTGATCCAACCCTGCAGAACGCCGCAGCCGAAGCAGGCCTTGCACTGCTGCCCGCCGCACGCAAGCGCGACAGCAGCAGCGCGGATGACAAGGTGGTATCCCTCGCCCGCGGCCCGGTCACGCCGCCAGCCCCCGAGCGGATTGCGCCGACCTATGTCAGCCGCCCGGTACGCTCGGGCCAGCAGGTCTATGCCCCCGGCGACATGATCGTCATGGCTCAGGTCAGCACTGGCGCCGAACTGCTCGCTGAAGGCAGTATCTATCTTTATGCACCGCTGTACGGCCGCGCCCTGGCCGGCATCAAGGGCAACAGCGATGCGCGCATTTTCAGTCCTAAATTCGGCGCCGAGCTGGTATCCATTGCCGGCACCTATACGCTGGCCGGGGACATTGCCAGCCGCTTTATCGGCGAAGCCGTTCAGGTGCGCCTCGAAGGCAACAGCTTGAGATTCGAACTTCTTTAACCAATAATTTGAACCATTTCTCCCTCTTCGTCTCACTCTTTGGGAAGCACAACCTTGTCTAAGATCATCGTCGTAACCTCCGGTAAGGGAGGGGTCGGTAAAACCACCACCAGCGCAGCCATCGCAACCGGTCTTGCGCAACGCGGATTCAAGACCGTGGTCATCGATTTCGATGTAGGTCTGCGTAACCTTGATCTGGTGATGGGCTGCGAACGTCGCGTGGTCTACGACCTGGTCAACGTGATCAATAATGAAGCGGCACTGCATCAGGCCCTGATCAAGGACAAACACTGCGAAAATCTATCGATCCTGCCGGCCTCCCAGACCCGCGACAAGGACGCGCTGTCTCAGGAAGGCGTAGGGCAGATTCTTCATCATCTGGGCGAAGAGTACGACTATATCGTCTGCGACTCACCCGCCGGTATCGAAAAAGGAGCCATGATGGCTCTGTATTTTGCCGATATCGCCGTTGTCGTAACCAACCCCGAAGTCTCCTCGGTCCGCGATTCCGATCGTATTCTGGGTATTCTGCAAAGCCGTTCGCGCCGAGCCGAACTGAACGAAGAACCGGTCAAGGAGCACCTGCTGGTCACCCGCTATGACCCGGTACGGGTCGAAAACGGCGAAATGCTCAGCGTCAAGGATGTCGAGGAGATTCTGGCTATTCCGCTGCTGGGCGTAATCCCCGAATCCCAGGCCGTACTCAAGGCCTCCAACCAGGGGATTCCGGTGGTGCACATGAACGACAGCGATGCTGGCCAGGCCTACGGTGACGCAATCGACCGTTTCCTCGGCGAGGAACGTCCGCTGCGCTTTATCCAGGCTCCGAAAAAAGGACTTTTACAGCGTGTTTTTGGAGGGCGTAAATGAGTCTACTTGACCTGTTCAAAAAACAGCAGCAAGTGCAGGAACGCTCGGCGTCGATCGCCAAAGAGCGGTTGCAGATCATCGTCGCTCATGAACGCGGCTCACGCAGCAAACCCGATTACCTGCAGGACATGCAGAAAGACATTCTTGAAGTGGTCCGCCGCTACGTGCAGATCGGCGAACAGGACGTGCAGATCCATTTCGATCATTCCAACGATGTCAGCATCCTGGAATTGAACGTCACCCTGCCCGACGCCTGATCAAAGGCCATCAAAAAAGCCCGCGCATGCGGGCTTTTTTGATGATGTAGGCCGCCCGAATCAAAATAGCGTATGATCCGCGGCGACTGTTGCCCGAGTGCCCCC
>CAYWUD010000140.1:3825-6171 GCA_964461355.1 uncultured Pseudomonadales bacterium
TATCGCGATGATCATCTGATCGTACTCAACAAACCCGACGGACTGCTGTCCGTGCCGGGACGCCTGCCCGAACACAAAGACAGCCTGGCCCTGCGTCTGATGCGCGTTCTGCCCGAGGCTCATGTGGTGCACCGACTGGACATGGCCACATCGGGGCTGATCCTGATGGCTGGCAACAAGGAAGCCCTGCGCCAATTGAGCCGCCAATTCCAGGCAAGAACGGTACAAAAACGTTATCTGGCCCGTGTATTTGGCAGCGTGGTCGAAGACGAGGGCTCAGTCGAATTGCCGCTGATCTGCGACTGGGATAACCGACCACGGCAGAAAGTCTGCTTCACCGACGGTAAACCGGCCCTGACGCACTGGCGCGTACTCGCACGCGATGGACAAGCAACCCGTGTTGCCCTGATGCCGGTCACCGGACGCTCCCATCAGCTGCGCGTTCATATGGCGGCGCTGGGCCATCCGATTCTTGGCGATCAGTTCTATGCCAAGGGCGCAGCACTCGCCGCCAGCCCGCGGCTTGAACTGCATGCCGAATTCATCGCCTTCACGCATCCCCATAACGGCGCCGCTCTGGAATTTCACTGCCCAGCTCCGTTCTGACCAGAAGAAGACAGCAGCGCCTCGATCTCGGCGCGATACCGCGGCGCCAGGGCCGTCCAGGAAAGATGATCGACGACCGGTAGCGCCGGCCAGTCACCCTGCTGCTTGAGGCGTGCGAGCTGCTGCAGACGATCAGCCAGTGCTGTGGCCTCGGCATCCGGCGATTCGATATCCGAGCCATAGCAACAGCTCCGGCCAAAGAGCTCGGGATAGGCCAGCCGCTCGGGCACGACCGGCAGTGCCCCGGCCGCAACGCCTTCAAGAACGGCAATACCCTGAAAGTCATGCACAGCGGTCGACAGCACACAATCGGCCTCGGCCAGAAGCTGGCGGTAATCGTCAACCGAATCCACATAGCCGAAATGGGTCAGTGCGTCACCGAACTCGGCACGAAACTGCCCCATCACCTTGGGCGTCCGCCGAAACTGCTGCCCGACCAGTGCCAGCTCAAAATCGACGTTACGTGCTTTTAGCCGGCGCAGCGCTTCCAGCAGGCGCTCGGGCGCCTTGTCGTATTCCCAACGGTGATTCCAGATCAGTCGTAAAGGCCCGGGGTGACGGCAGGATGCACGATACACTGAATCCGGGAGCGGTACCGGCAAAGCCTGTGAGCGCGCATCCAGACAATCGACAACGCCGGCTGGCACATGATCGGGCAGTTTACGCAGCAGCGCTTCAACTCCCGCCAAGAACGTCTGGCGGTTGTAGTCGGTATTGAACAGCACCCGATCGGCCGCAAGCGCCGTATAAAGATTAAGCATCTTCGGTTCGACCGAAACAAACTGACGCTCGGACTCGGGGTAGGCAAATTGATTCTCGTGGAAATACACCAGCGTCGGCGTCGCCGCCAGTGCCGGCACCAGCCCCCTGAGCGTCGCCAGATCGGTCATCGAGGTGGCTACCACAAGATCATAGGATGCGGATAATGCCGGCTCACCCAGCCCCCAGGAAAGCGCATTACCCCGCGAGCGCCAGGCAAAATGCCGGGCCGGCAGGCTCAGCACGGTCCAGTCATAGTCGGCCAGTGCGCTCACCAGCCCCCTGCGCCAGTAGCGGTGACTCATCGCATCATAGGCAGATAAAAGCAGGATTTTCGGTCGGACGGTCATGGTCGGTTCTTTAGGGTCGGCACGGGCTCGCCAGTGTACTCAGCGAAACCAGCAAACCCAACGGCAAGCGGCATATAATAGGGGCAACTTTTACTGGAAGGCCTTTATGTCTACACACGCGCGCGATCAACACAACCGGGCTCTGGTCGATTTTATCAACAGCGCCCCCACGCCTTTTCACGCCGTCGCCGAGATGGCCCGGCAACTGGAACAGGCCGGTTACCAGCGCCTGCAGGAAACCGACGCCTGGCAGATCGAAGCCGGTCATGGCTACTACGTGATCCGAAGCGGCGCCCTGATCGCTTTCCATACCGGCCAGGGTGATTTCGCCCGCCAGGGCTGGCGCCTGGTTGGCGCCCATACCGACAGCCCCTGCCTGAAGGTCAAGCCCAACCCGAGCACCAAATCGACGCAGTACCTGCAACTGGGCGTAGAGGTCTACGGCGGCGCACTCCTGAACCCCTGGTTTGACCGCGATCTCTCCCTCGCCGGGCGGCTGAGCGTGCAAACCACAGACGGCGCTTTGCAGCATATGCTGATCGATCTCAAGGCGCCGATCGCAACCATCCCAAGCCTTGCGATTCACCTGGATCGCGAGGCCAACCAGTCACGCAGCATCAATGCCCAGACC
>CAYWUD010000141.1:0-6137 GCA_964461355.1 uncultured Pseudomonadales bacterium
CGTCTCGGCTGCCGCGTCAATGGCTCCAAGGTAAACGGCAATGAGGTCGAGGTGACCTATCTGGACAAGGATAATGCCGAACACAGCATTACCTTTGACAAGCTGATTGTCTGTGTAGGACGCCGTCCCTTTACAGAAGCTTTGCTTGATCCTGCATCTGGTGTAAAACTCGACGAGCGTGGTTTTATTTTTGTCGACGATCAATGTCGCACTGTTGTGCCGGGTATCTGGGCCGTGGGTGACGTAGTACGGGGCCCGATGCTGGCGCACAAGGGATCGGAAGAGGGGGTCATGGTTGCCGAGCTGATTGCCGGCCAACACGCCCAGGTGAATTACGATCTGATTCCGTCGGTGATCTATACCCATCCGGAGATCGCCTGGGTCGGCAAGACCGAGCAGGAGCTCAAGGCGGCCGGTGAAGCCTACAAGGTCGGTACCTTCCCGTTCCTGGCCAGTGGTCGGGCGCTTGCGTCCAACGAGCCCCATGGTCTGGTGAAGGTCATTGCCAGCGAAGAAACCGATCGTGTACTGGGTGTCCATGTTGTGGGCCCGAGTGCTGCCGAGCTGGTTCAGCAGGGCGTGATTGCGATGGAGTTTGCTGCAAGCTCCGAAGATCTGGCGCTGACGATGTTTGCCCATCCGACCATCTCCGAGGCGCTGCATGAAGCGGCTCTGGCTGTGGATGGCCATGCAATCCACATCCCCAACCGCAAAAAGCGAAAGTAATACCAGGCGCCGGCGCGAGTCGGTCATCACCCAGGGGAGAGCGCGCAAGCGCTCTCGACAGCAAACGTGCAGTAAGCAAGCACATCGAAACGGTAACAGAGCATGAATTTGCACGAGTATCAGGCGAAACAATTGTTTGCCGAATACGGCCTGCCGGTCTCCAAGGGTATCGCTTGCGCAACCCCCGAGGAAGCGGTAGCGGCGACCGATGCAATCGGTGATCGCCAGTGGGTTGTCAAGGCGCAGGTCCACGCGGGTGGTCGCGGCAAGGCCGGCGGGGTGAAGCTGGTAAAAAGCAAGGATGAAGTACGCGCCTTTGCCGAACAGTGGCTGGGCAAGCGTCTGGTGACCTATCAGACTGATGAAAACGGTCAGCCGGTCAGCAAGATTCTGGTGGAGACCGCCACCGATATCGCGCAGGAACTCTACCTCGGCGCGGTGGTTGACCGCTCCAGTCGTCGCATCGTCTTCATGGCCTCGACCGAAGGGGGCGTGGAGATCGAAAAGGTCGCCGCTGAAACCCCGGAGAAGATCCTCAAGGCCGAAATCGATCCGCTGACCGGTGCCATGCCCTATCAGGGCCGTGATCTGGCCTTCCAGCTGGGGCTCAAGGGCGCGCAGATCAAGCAGTTCACCCATATCTTCCTGGGTCTGGCGAAACTGTTCCAGGACTGCGACCTGTCTCTGCTCGAGATCAACCCGCTGGTGATTACCACCGACGGTGATCTGGTCTGCCTCGACGGCAAGATCAATATCGACAGCAACGCGCTGTTCCGTCAGCCGAAGCTGCGTGCGATGCATGACCCGAGTCAGGATGACGCCCGTGAAGCCCATGCGGCCAAGTTCGAACTCAACTATGTTGCGCTCGATGGCAGCATCGGTTGCATGGTCAATGGCGCGGGCCTGGCGATGGGCACCATGGACATCATCAAGCTCAGCGGCGGTGCTCCGGCCAACTTCCTCGATGTAGGTGGCGGTGCCACCGAAGAGCGTGTGGCCGAGGCGTTCAAGATCATCCTCTCCGACGACAACGTCAAGGCGGTGCTGGTCAACATCTTCGGCGGTATCGTGCGCTGTGACCTGATTGCCGAGGGTATTATCGGCGCGGTCAAGGAAGTGGGCGTGAAGGTCCCGGTGGTGGTCCGTCTTGAAGGTAACAACGCCGAGAATGGTGCACGAATTCTGGCCGAAAGCGGCCTGGATATTATCGCAGCGCAAAGTCTGAGTGACGCGGCCCAGCGTGTGGTTGCCGCGGTGGAGGCCTGATAGATGAGTATTTTGATCAACAAAGACACCAAGGTGCTCTGTCAGGGCTTTACCGGTTCCCAGGGCACCTTCCACTCCGAGCAGGCGATCGCCTACGGCACCAACATGGTCGGCGGTGTGACGCCGGGCAAGGGCGGCCAGACCCATCTGGGGCTGCCGGTCTTCAACACCATGCGCGAGGCCGTCGCGGCAACCGGCGCCGATGCCTCCGTGATCTACGTGCCGGCACCGTTCTGCAAGGATTCCATCCTCGAAGCGGCGCATTCCGGCGTGAAGCTGGTGGTCTGCATTACCGAGGGCGTACCGACGCTGGACATGCTCGAATGCAAGATCAAGTGTGACGAGCTCGGTGTGACCCTGATCGGTCCGAACTGTCCGGGTGTGATCACCCCCGGTGAGTGCAAGATCGGTATCATGCCGGGTCATATCCACCTGCCGGGCAAGGTGGGCATCGTTTCGCGCTCCGGTACCCTGACCTATGAAGCGGTGAAGCAGACCACCGATCACGGCTTTGGCCAGTCGACCTGCGTCGGTATCGGCGGTGACCCGATTCCGGGCTCCAACTTTATCGATATCCTCAAGCTGTTCGAGGCGGATCCGAAGACCGAAGCGATCGTGATGATCGGCGAGATCGGCGGTACCGCCGAAGAGGAAGCCGCGGCCTACATCAAGGAGCATGTCTCCAAGCCGGTGGTCTCCTATATCGCCGGCGTGACCGCGCCGGCCGGCAAGCGCATGGGCCATGCCGGTGCGATCATTGCCGGAGGCAAGGGCACTGCGGATGAGAAGTTCGCCGCTCTGGAGAGCGCTGGCGTGCGTACCGTGCGTTCTCTGGCCGAAATCGGTGATGCACTGGCAGAAGTAACCGGCTGGGCTTCCAAGCTCCAGTAAGTGCTGTACGGTTACCACCAGGCCGCCTTCGGGCGGCCTTTTTGTTGCGCCCGATACAGGCGGGTTAACGACTACGCTTATGTAAAAGACATTGGTCTACTATCTGCGATCGGTCTGTGCTCGGCACGGTTGCACGAGCTGAAGGGGAGTCACGATGGGACGCTGTGCGGATTTTTGGCGGCGCTGCTGGGGGCAGCTCCAGCGCACCCGGGCCTGGCTGTTGTGGGTATTGCCACAGCAGGACGGTGGCCCGGCGCCGGAGGCAAAGCCCGCCTCCAGCTACAGTGGCGTGCAGCTGTTCGGGCTGGTGCTCGGACCGCTGCTCTGTGCCGGCTGTCTCTGGCTGTTTCATCCACCGGGGCTCGGTGAGCAGGCGATCGCGGTTGCGGCATGCAGTCTCTGGATTGCGGTCTGGTGGATCAGCGAAGCAGTACCGATCCCGGTGACTTCCCTGCTGCCGATCATGCTCTTTCCCGTCAGCGGTGCGCTCGACAGTGCGGCCACGACGGCGGCCTATGGCAACGGGACCATCTTTCTGTTTCTCGGCGGTTTTGTCATCGCCCTGGCGCTCGAGCGCTGGGGCCTGCACCGGCGTATTGCTCTGGCCCTGATCGGTATTGTCGGTACCGCCATGAGCCAGCTGGTACTCGGGTTTATGCTGGCCACCGCCTTGCTGTCGATGTGGATCTCCAATACCGCCACGGCGATGATGATGGTGCCGATCGGATCGGCGCTGATCTATCAGGTGACGCAGGAACTCGGTGCGCAGGACCCGCTGCGCAATCGTTTTGCCAAGGCGCTGTTGCTCGGTATTGCCTACGCAGCGTCGATCGGTGGTCTGGCCACGCTGATCGGGACCCCGCCGAATGCGATTTTCGTTGCGGTGGTGCGCGAGCTCTATGGCATCGAGATCGGGTTTGCCCAGTGGATGCTGTTTGCCTCGCCGCTGGCGCTTATTTTTTTGCTGCTGTGCTGGTTCTATCTGGTCGAGCTGCGCTTTGATCTCAGTGGCCATGCATTGCCCGGCAGTAGGGCGCTGATCGAGCGTGAGCGTCAGGCGCTGGGGCCGATGGCCGCCGAAGAGCGCCGGGTGCTGGGGGTCTTTGCTCTGGCCGCCTTTTTCTGGATCTTCCGGGGTGTGCTGCTGGTCGATGTGCCGGGCATCAACGATACCAGCATCGCGCTTGTGGCTGCGCTGCTGCTGTTTCTGTTGCCGGCCCGCGATGGCCAGCGGCTGATGGGCTGGGCCGAGGCGGGCAAGCTGCCCTGGGGTATTCTGCTGCTGTTCGGCGGTGGGCTGGCTATTGCCGCCGGTTTTGCCCAGAGCGGCCTAGCCCGGTGGCTGGGCGATCAGTTAAGCCTGTTCAGCACCCTCAATCTGATGTTGATGGTGGCGCTGGTCTGTCTGCTGGTGACCTTTCTGACCGAGCTGACCTCCAATACCGCGACGGCCACGATGATGTTCCCGGTGATGGCCGCACTGGCGCTGGCGCTTGATATCCATCCGTTTACCTTGATGCTGGCCGCGGGGCTCGCGTCAAGCTGTGCCTTTATGCTGCCGGTGGCCACGCCACCGAATGCGGTGGTTTTCGCCGCCTCGGAGCTGCGTATCATTGACATGGCCCGAGCCGGGTTCTGGCTCAACCTGATCGGTGTGCTATTGATCTGCCTGTTGATCTATCTGTGGCTGCCCTGGGCCTGGTCGATCGAGATCGATCTTTTCCCGCAGGCCCTGATCGAGCGAGCCACACTCAAGCAATAAGCCCATGGATGCGGTACGGGCGTGGAACAAGGGGAGCGCGCTATGCGAATCGGTGTACCCAAGGAGATCAAGACCCATGAGTATCGGGTTGGTTTGACCCCCCATTCGGTGGCCGAACTGACCCGCAGAGGCCATGAGGTCTGTGTCGAGGCGTCTGCCGGAGCCGGGATCGGTTTCAATGATGCCGACTACGCGGCGGTCGGCGCCCGTATCTGTGATCGGGCGGAGGGGGTGTTCGAACAGAGCGAGCTGATCGTCAAGGTCAAGGAGCCGCAGGCCTCGGAGCGGGCGCTGCTCAAGCCCGGGCACTGTCTTTTTACCTACCTGCATCTGGCGCCGGACTGGCCGCAGACCGAAGATCTGATCAACAGCCAGGCGTACTGCATCGCCTACGAGACGGTGACCGATACCCAGGGGCGCCTGCCGCTGCTGGCGCCGATGTCGGAGGTGGCGGGGCGGATGGCGATTCAGGCCGGGGCCCATTGCCTCGAGATCGCCCACGGCGGTCGGGGGGTACTGCTTGGCGGTGTGCCCGGTGTGCCCGGTGGGCGGGTCCTGATCCTCGGTGGCGGCGTGGTCGGTACCCATGCCGCCGAGATGGCGGTGGGGCTCGGTGCGCGGGTAACGGTGATGGACCGTAACGTCGATGTACTGCGCCGGCTCGATGAGCGCTTTGGCAACCGGATCACCACCCTCTACGCGACCGGGCAGGGGGTGGCCGATCAGGTGGCCCGCTGTGATCTTCTGATCGGCAGCGTGCTGATTCCCGGCGCGGAAACCCCCCGGCTGGTAACGCGGGAGATGGTCCGCACCATGCGCCAGGGCGCCGCCATTGTCGATGTGGCGATCGATCAGGGGGGCTGTGTCGAGACCAGCCGGCCCACCACCCACGCCGAGCCCACCTACAGCGTCGATGGCGTGGTGCACTACTGTGTGGCGAATATGCCCGGCGCGGTGGCCCGCACGGCGACTCTGGCGCTGAACAATGCAACCCTGCCCTTTGTGCTGGCGCTGGCCGATCTCGGTATCGAGGACGCCTTGCGGCAGCTGCCGCATCTTCGCAACGGGCTCAATATCGCCCGGGGTGCGGTCTGTCACCGCTCGGTGGCCGATGCCCACAGCCTCGGATTTACCCCGGCCGAAGAGGTGCTGGGGCTGCTCTGACGGCAGTCGGGAGGGGGCTTTTGTGTTACCCTCCCGAAGCCTCCCGGGCGCTTCCTGTTTGTGGTTGTGAGTCTTGATGAGCACCGAACCGACAGCGGCCAAGTACCGCTTTATTCGTGAAATCCGTCCCTTCTCCTACTCCGTAGCCCTGATTACCTGTGGCCTCGGTGCTTTGCTGGCCTACCTCGACGGTGTGCAGGCGCCGCTGCGCACTCTGCTGGTGCTGCTGGCCGGCGTGCTGCTGCAGGTGGCGGTCAATCTGATCAACAATTACGGCGAGCGTCATTACTGGTTTGAAAGTGTGTTGCCCGAGGCGGCACTGGCGCTG
>CAYWUD010000142.1:0-6102 GCA_964461355.1 uncultured Pseudomonadales bacterium
GCCGCGATGTGTATACGCCTTTTCAGGCTCCAGCGGTGACTTCGGGCGCGGCCCAGGCGCCTGAAACGCTGAGCTACCGTGAGGCGCTTCGCGCCGGCATCGAAGACGCCCTGATCGCGGATCCGCGTACGTTTCTGATGGGCGAGGACGTAGGCCGCTACGGCGGCTGCTACGCCGTCAGCAAGGGCCTGCTCGAGCGTTACGGACCCGAACGGATTATCGATACTCCGCTTTGTGAATCCGGTTTTGTCGGTGTCGGTATCGGCGCCGCACTGGGGGGGCTGCGGCCGATCGTCGAGGTGATGACGGTCAATTTCAGCCTGCTGGCGATGGATCAGATCGTCAATACCGCAGCGACCCTGCGCCATATGTCCGGTGGCCAGTTTTCCGTACCGATCGTCTTTCGTATGGCCTGCGGCGCCGGGAAGCAGCTGGCCGCTCAGCATTCGCACAGCTGGGAGAATTTCTATGCCCATATTCCGGGACTAAAGGTGTTAAGCCCTGCCACCCACACCGATGCGCGGTTCATGTTGGCGCAGGCGCTGGCCGATCCGGACCCGGTTCTGATCTTCGAGCATGTGATGCTGCTCAACGATGAGGCTTCGCTGCTGACCGGCCCCGAGGCGCCGATGGAGCAGGCGCTGGTGCGCAGGGAAGGCCGTGATCTCAGCCTGATTACCTATGGCGGCAGTGTGAAAAAAGCACTGGCTGCGGCTGAAGAGCTGGCCCGTGGCGGAATTTCCGTAGAAGTGGTTGACCTTCGCTGTTTGCGCCCGCTGGATAAAACGACACTGCTGGCGAGTGTTGTCAAAACCCACCGGGCCATTGTGATCGATGAGGGCTGGTATACCGGGAGCCTCGCCGGTGAAGTGAGCGCCATTATCATGGAGGAGGGGTTCTGGTCGCTGGATGCTCCGGTCAAACGGATCGCTACGGTCGAGGTGCCGATTCCCTACCCGGCTCATCTCGAGCAGGCGGCGCTGCCGCAGGTGGCCGAGATTGTCGCTATGGCCAAAGCGCTGATGGAGGCACGCTGATGGCCGGGCCTCTGTACACAATCTGCATGCCCTCGCTCGGCGCCGATATGACCGCGGGAACCCTGGTCGAGTGGCTGATCAAGGTCGGAGACGAGGTGAAAAAGGGCGACGTGGTTGCGGTCATCGAAACCCAGAAGGGTGCCATCGACATGGAAGCCTACCAGTCGGGCCGGGTCAGCGAGATTCTGGTACAGCCTGTCACCGAGGTGCCGGTCGGCACGCCGTTGGCACAGTTGATTACCGAGTGTGCGTCGGCCCGCGCAATCGAGTCGGAACCGGAGTCGGAACTGAAGCCTGAGCCTGAACTTCCCAGCCCCGATGTGCCGTCTGCTGGGGGTCTACACGTCAGCTTGGCAACCGATACGGATCGCCCAGCCCACAGAGGACCACGGGCTTCGCCGATTGTCCGAACGCGTGCGGCCTCAGAAGGGCTTGATCTTGCCTCCATTCACGGTACAGGACCCGAGGGCGCGATTATTCTGCGTGATCTTGACGCCGTACATGAAGCCAAGGCCGAGTCTCACGGGGATGGCATGCGTGCGGCGATTGCCCGGGCGATGGCGCAGTCGAACCGGGAGATACCGCATTATTATCTGGCGCTGGATGTGGATATCGGCGCGGCACAACGCTGGCTGGAGCAGTACAACGCCGACAAGGAACCTGCACAGCGGATGCTGCTGCTGGCGTTGCTGCTTAAGGCCGTGGCCTGCACTCTGGCTGATTTCCCGGCACTGAACGGGCATCTGCGTGAAGGGCAGTTCAGGCCCAGCCGGGCAATTCATATCGCCAATGTCATCAGCCTGCGTGGGGGGGGCATTGTGGTGCCCGCCATCCGCGATGTGGAGCAGCATTCGGTCGAGGCCGTCATGGATGCGCTGCGTGATATCAGTCGCCGCGCCCGCAGTGGCCATCTGCGTAGCTCCGAGCTGACCGATGCCACCATTACCGTAACCAGTATGGGCGAGCGCGGCTCGGATCTGCTGCTGGGGCTGATCTATCCGCCGCAGGTGGCGATTCTGGGGGTAGGACGAGCGCGCCGGGAACCCGAAGTGCAGGGTAATGAGATCGTCATTGGCGATCGGCTCACCCTTAGTCTTGGGGCGGATCATCGTGTCAGTGATGGACTGATCGGCGCGAAGTTTCTCAATGCCCTGGCCAAAACACTACAGAAGCCGGAGTTGTTATGAATCAGGACGAACTCGAAACATTGATTGTGCGGGCGATCCAGAGCGTTGCACCGGAAATCGAACGGGCGGATATCGATCCGGAGGAAGATCTGCGCGAGGCCTGTGACCTTGATTCGATGGATTTTCTCAACGTGCTTGAAGCCTTGAAAAAGTCCTCCGGGGTGAGCATTCCCGAGGCGGACTATTTCAAGGTCAACACGCTCGCGCAGATGAGCGCCTATATCGAGGCCAGACTGGATCAAGCCGTTTTAGCCGTTTTAGCCGTGAAACCGGGTGCGTAAGGAGTAGTGGCGGTTTGCGCTGGCCTGATCATCCGGCGGGGGTGCAAAATTGCGCGACAGGTGTGTAGTGATGCGCACTCAAGGTCGGGTTCAGGCTGTCTACACTGAGGGTCAGGGGCTGACGTAGAGGGGGAGCCTATGTGTACGAGCCAGGAGTGTGCACGTCGATGCGGGACATTAGGGCTGTTGACGGCGCTGGTGTGTGCCAGCCCGTTTACCGGGGCGCAAAGCTACCGTATCGGGGTGGAAGAGAGTTCCTATTTTCCGCGTTACGGGCTGGTCGACGGTCAGTTCAGCGGTTATGCCTGGGAGCTTCTGGAGTCCTTTGCCGCCGACAGCGGACATCAGTTCGAGTATGTGCCCCTGTCCGAGGATGCGTTGTTGCATCAGCTTCTGACCGGTGCCGTGGATCTTCGTTATCCGGATAGTCCGGCCTGGTATGGTGCGTACAAGCCCAAGGATGGCCTCGCGTACAGTCGACCGCTGGATTATACGCTGGTCGGGCTGCTGGTTGCGCCGGGGCGCGAAGGCGATGAAACACTTGAGACGCTGGCGGTTCTACAGGGATTCAAACTGGAACCCTTCGCGGAGGTACTCGAGCGGGGCGAGCTGACGGTGTATCCGGTGGCCAGGCCCGAGCATCTGGCGACCCTGGGGCTGGCCGGTCTGGTGGATGGTATCTATGGCGATCCCTATGTGGTCGACTACCATCTGCGGCGCCAGGGTGGCGTGGGTGAGGTGCTGGTATTGGATCACAGCTTTCCAACCAGCCTGCATGATTACCGCCTGTCCACGCTGCGCTATCCGGAGCTGATGATCGAATTCGATCGCTGGTTTGCCAACCATTACGACCGTGTTCTGAAGCTGCGTCGGGACTATGGCATCACCGATCTATAAATGCGCCGGTATGCATGGACGATTGCCCACGGCTGCACGGGCGCTGTTCTGCTTGTGAGCACCCTCCGGTCAATCCACACTCAGGCAGCGCCAGCAGAAATTCAGAGTTCAGGGATGATGGCATGATCGAGCAGCTACAGATACCGGGGGTATGGGTGGGACGCGTGAATACCGCGCCCGATCTGTTGTTTCTCTGTGGGCACGCCGATGCGGTTGCCCTGGGCGTTGAGCGCATCCGGCGGCTCTGTGGGCCGGTAACGCTGTTGGCCAGCTCCATGATTGACGGAGAACACCTGGTGCAGCTTCGCTGCTGTCCGATGCTGATTCGCTGAGCCATCCGCTTCGCCCTGTCACGCTCGGGCAGGAGCTTGACCGCGGAGTCTGTGTCACAAGGCGGGCCGCTCTGAATGGCGCCACCAGCCCTATGCCTCATTCGGGCGATGCAGAAGCCCACCTATCAGTGTGCTGCCGCCACGCGGGAGGGCAGGCTCCTCTGCTGTTGCGGGAAAGGTCGGTGGGGCGCCGTGGCTATCAGCGGTATTCCTGCAGCAGATGTTCGAAGGCTTCTCGATCCAGCAGTCTGAGCTGGGTCAGATTGCTGCGAATACTGCGCTCGAGGCTGTGTCTGTGGCGTTCCTTGACGGCATCAATCTGCTGGTCGAGCTTTTCCAGCTCGCTGATGGCCTGCCCGGGATTGCCCCGCGCCAGTTCCAGAAGAGCATCGGAAATCAGACCCAGCTGTTTGCCATAGCTGGCAACATCGGCCACCACTTCGGCTTCTATTTTGCGATTGCCGGCAAAGTTGAACTCAAACTGAGGTGACAGCCAGTCGGAAAAAGGGGCGATCGCCTGGGTCACATCGCCGCTCAGCGGTCCCTGCAGGTAGCCCCACCAGGGCATAAACCATGGGTTCATCAGACGCTCCTTTGTCTTGGATTCTGCACGGGGTATTCGTGTTTGAGGGTAGACCAGATCCTGTGTGTCGGAGCACTGCGCTGTGTGTACAAAATCCACCGAGGCTGACCGGAATCGGGCAGAAATCGGTGTAGATAAACATACCTGGGTCCTGATCAGAGGCTGCCAGCAGCTCAGGCACAGGTGCGAGCCGAGGCGCCCCTCCGGTTTGGGGTCCATCACGCCGAGACGTGATGGTCTGGAGCCCGGGTGGAGGGTTCGCCACCCGGGCTCAGTAAGGCATGTTCAGCGGGTGACAAAACCGCCGTTGACGAACAGCGTCTGACCGGTGGTCCATTGCGACTTGGGCGAGGCCAGAAACTCGATTACAGGTACGATGTCCTCAACCCGCCCCAGACGCCCGGCTACGCTGGCGGCACTCAGATAGGCGGTGGATGCCTCGGTTTCCTCGCCGTGGAAAAACGGCGTATCGACAGGCCCCGGCGCCACGGTGTTGACCGTGATGCCGCGATGACCGAGCTCTTTTGCCAGAGCGCGCGTGAAGTCTTCCAGCGGCGCCTTGGAGCCAGCATAGAGGGCGTAATACCCCGTGAAGGCCGCGAGCAGCGATGTGCCTATATTGATGATGCGACCGCCGTCCTCAAGGAGCCGTGCCGCCTCTTGCAGGACGAAGAACGCTGCTTTGGTATTGATGCTGAACGAACGCTAGAAGTCTTCCTCCGTATACTCTGCAAACGATTTCTTGATCACCAGGCCGGCATTGTTGATGACGATATCAAGACGACCGAAGGTCTGCAGCACGCCGGCAAAGAGCGTTTCGACAGTGGCACGCTGACTCAGATCACCCTGTACCAGCAGCGCCCGGCGGCCCTGTGCGCGAATCAGCCGAGCGGTTTCTTCGGCATCAGCCGCCGAGCTGTCACGATGATAATGCACCACGACATCGGCGCCCGCTGCCGCTAAAGCTGCTGCAAATCCTCTGCCCATATTGCGTGCGGCGCCTGTGACAAGGGCGACCTTGCCAGCGAGTGTGTTGCTGTTCGAATAAGTCATATCGTTCTCCTGTTTTTGCGCTGAGCGGCGCGTTGATCTCACTGCGACAAGAGTACGTATGTGCTGATTGAGCATGTAGATATAAATTATGCAAACAATAGATGCTGAATATGCAATTAAGGTGGGCGTATGGAATCCAACGAGCAGATTTTTCTGCGCGTAGTGGAAGCGGGCAGCCTGAAAGCGGCGGCCGAGCAGATGCAGACAGATCCTTCGTCGATCAGCCGCAAGATGGCCGCTCTGGAGAAGCGTTTGGGTGTGCGATTGTTGCAGCGGTCGACACGGCGCTCCGTGCCCTCGGAGGCAGGCCGGCGCTACTATGAGGGATTACGCCGTCTTCTGGCCGAACAGAGTGCATTGGAAGCCAGTGTCTCTGAGGAAGCGGAGATCCCCCGAGGGCTGCTGCGGGTTGCGGCGCCGGTCGATTTTGGGGCGCGATTTGTCGCGCCGGTTTTGCACGCGTTGCAGCAACGGTTTGCCGACCTGCAGATAGAATTGCTGCTGGGCAGTCGGCTCGAGAACCTGTTGGAACAAGATATTGACGTGGCTATTCGCATCGGACGTCTACCCGATTCCAGCCTGATCTGCCGTCAGCTGGGCCGTGTGCCAAGGGTGCTTGTGGCCTCACCAGACTACCTGGCGCGACATGGCCGGCCCAGAGTGCCGAGTGACCTGGGCCGACAGGAATTTATTTTCTATTCGCAGCACCAGGCGCACACTCCGATCGAGCTG
>CAYWUD010000143.1:0-6065 GCA_964461355.1 uncultured Pseudomonadales bacterium
CGTGGGCGATATCACTGAGGGCGATCTTCTGCTGGCTCGGGGTGACGATCGGCAGCAATTTGAGGCGCTCGACCGAGTCGCGGTAGTCCTGCGGATAGCGCAGGTTGACCGGGTAGCGCTCGAGCCCCTCGACGGTCTCGGCTACCTGCATGCCGCCGATAGCGGTGCGGATCACGGCCTGAATCTCGGCCACGCTGAGACCATAGCGCGCCGCCTGCAGGCGGTTGATATCGACCTTGATATAGCGGCCGCCGGCGACGCGCTCGGAATACACCGAGGCGGTACCGGGCAGGTCTTCGAGCACCTGTTCGATGCGCTGGCCGATCTGCTCGATCTCTTTCAGGTCAGGGCCTGCGATCTTGATCCCCACCGGGGTCTTGATGCCGGTGGCGAGCATGTCGATACGGGTCTTGATCGGCATCACCCAGGCGTTGGTCAGGCCCGGAAACTGCACCAGAGCATCGAATTCGCGGCGCAGGCTTTCGGTGGTGACGCCCGGGCGCCACTGATCGCGGGGCTTGAGCTGAATCAGCGTCTCGATCATGGTCAGTGGCGCCGGATCGGTGGCACTGTCGGCGCGGCCGATCTTGCCGTGCACGCTGGCCACCTCCGGTACGCTGCGAATCAGCTTGTCGGTCTGCTGCAGGAGCTCGCGTGCCTTGCCGATGCTGATGCCGGGATAGGTGGTCGGCATATACATCAGATCACCCTCGTCGAGCGGCGGCATGAATTCGGAACCGAGCTGGGTCACCGGCCAGACGCCGGCGGCCATCACCAGTACGGTGGCGGCGACCACGCTTTTCGGGTGGCGCAGCACGCCGGCCAAGAGCGGACGGTAGGCCGCGATCAGCAGGCGGTTGAGCGGGTTCCGGTGCTCGGGCATCACCTTGCCGCGGATAAACAGCCCCATCAGCACCGGCACCAGGGTGATCGCCAGCCCGGCCGAAACCGCCATGGCGTAGGTCTTGGTAAAGGCCAGCGGTGCAAACAGCTTGCCCTCCTGTGCCTCGAGGCTGAACACCGGCAGAAAGCTGAGGGTGATGATCATCAGGGAGAAAAACAGCGGCGGGCCTACTTCGCGACTGGCCTGACCGATGACCTGCCAGCGGTTGGCGTCGGTGAGCGGCGTGCGCTCCATATGCTTGTGCACGTTCTCGATCATCACGATGGCGCCATCGACCATCGCGCCGATGGCGATGGCGATACCGCCGAGGGACATGATGTTGGCGTTCAGCCCCTGGCTGTACATGACCACGTAGGCACCGAGGATGCCGATCGGCAGGCTGATCACCACCACCAGCGCCGAACGCAGATGCATCAGAAAGAGGGCGCAGATCAGGGCGACGACGACAAATTCCTCGATCAGTTTTTCCATCAGGTTATCGACGGCGCGCTCGATCAGGCGGGAGCGATCGTAGGTGGTGACCACCTCGACACCGGCGGGCAGGCTGCGTTCGAGGGCGGCGAGTTTATCCTTGACCGCACCGATCACCTTCTGCGCGTTCTCGCCAAAGCGCATCACCACCACGCCGCCGACCACTTCGCCTTCACCGTTGAGCTCGCCGATACCGCGGCGCATCTGGGGCCCCAGGCGGATCTCGGCCACATCCCTAAGCAGCAGCGGCACGCCCTGAAGAGTGGTGCCCAGCGGCACCTGTTCGAGGTCTTCGATGCTTTGCAGATAGCCCGACGCGCGCACCATATATTCGGCTTCGGCCATCTCCACCACCGAGGCGCCCGCTTCCTGGTTGGCCTGGGTAATCGCGGTATGGATCAGGCCAAGGGGCAGCTTGTAGGCACGCAGTTTTTCCGGGTCGACCACCACCTGGTACTGCTTGACCATGCCGCCGACGGTGGCGACTTCGGACACACCGGGTACGGTCTGCAGCTCATATTTGAGGAACCAATCCTGCAGGCTGGTGAGCTGGGCAATATCGTGCTGGCCGGTTTTATCCTGCAGCGCGTACTGATAGACCCAGCCGACGCCGGTGGCATCGGGCCCCAGTGCCGGGCTTGCGCCTTCGGGCAGGCGATCGGAAACCTGATTGAGGTATTCCAGTACCCGTGAGCGTGCCCAGTAGAGGTCGGTGCCCTCGCTGAAGATCACATAGACGTAGGAATCCCCGAAAAAGGAGTAGCCGCGTACCGTTTCTGCGCCCGGCACGGCGAGCAGCGCCGTGGTCAGCGGGTAGGTGATCTGGTCCTCGACCACCTGGGGCGCCTGGCCCGGGTAGCTGGTCTTGATGATCACCTGTACATCGGAGAGATCGGGAATGGCGTCGATCGGCGTATTGCGTACCGCATAGGCACCGTAGAGCACCAGAGCCAGGGTCGCCAGCAGCACCATCAGCCGGTTGTGCAGGGACCAGTCGATTATGCGCGCGATCATTGCGAGGCCTCCTCTTTAGCGGCCGGCGCAGCATGGTCCATCTGCGCATGATCCATGGCTGGCATCGGGCTGTGGTTCATCTGTGAATGATCCATTGCCGGCATCCAGTCGTGGTACATCTGCGAATGGTCCATTCCCTGCATCGGGCTCTGGTCCATTGCGGCCGTTGGCTGCGGATTATGGATACGGGAGAAGTCGGCGCTGATGCTCGATTCGGAATCGATCAGGAACTGGGCGCTGGTGACGACCTCTTCATCCCCGGCCAGCCCCTCGAGGATTTCGACCCGATCGCCCGCTTCGCGCCCAGCACGTACCCGCACCGAGCGGTATTCGCCATTGCCGAGCGCCAGGACCACCCGCTCCATGCGGCCGCTGCGAATCAGTGCTTCGCGGGGAACGCTGACGACCGGTTGGCTGGCCTGGCTGTCGATGGTGACGCGGGCAAACATGTTGGGCTTGAGTTTCTGCCCCGGATTGGCAAAGCGCAGACGGACACGCAGGGTGCGGCTGTTGGGGTCGAGATCGGGGTAGATATAGTCGAGCTGACCCTGCAGCACCTGACCGGGCAGAAACTCGGTCTCCATGCGCGCATTGAGCCCGGACGCGAGCCAGGCGGCCTGGCGTTCGAACACTTCGGCGATCACCCACACCTCGTCAAGGGCGCCGAGCTCCATGATCTGCACACTGGGGGTGACATACATCCCCTCGCGCACGCCGAGCTGGGTGATATAGCCATCGGCCGGAGCCTTGATCTCGATGCGCTGGCGCACTTCCCGAGCTTTGCGGATGGCGTTGATCTGCTGATCATCGACCCCCAGCACGCGCAGGCGTTCGATCGAGGAGCGGATCAGGGTGCGGTTGCCGCTCCGTTGCGCCTGCAGCAGCTCGAACTGGGCGTTGACCAGCTCGGGAGAATAGAGCTCGAACAGCCGTTGCCCCTGTTTAACCTGCTCGCCTGCAGATTTCACCGCCAGCTGCTCGATCCAGCCGTTGACCCGTGGATGCAGGTGATGCAGCCGGTCTTCGTCATAGCTGATATAGCCGACGGTTTCGATCTGGCTGTACAGGGGGCCAAACTCGGCCGAACCGGTACGCACGCCCAGATTCTGGGCGACGCTCGGGTCGATTCGCACCAGACCCGGGCTGCTCTGGCCGGCTAGGTCCTCGGGATAGACCGGAATCAGGTCCATCCCCATCGGGGATTTTCCCGGCGCGTCGCGCCGGTAATTGGGGTCCATCGGAGCCACCCAGTACAGGGGCTTGGTTTCGCTGGCCGCACGGGCTTCTTCAGGCGCGGGCCCAAGGGTCTTGAGGGCATAACCGGCCGCAAAGGCGCCCAGGCACAGGGTGCTGACCAGCAGCAGTCGGGAGGTGTTCATGATCGTTGTCTCTTACGCAAGGTATAGGAATAGGGCCGGCCCTATCAGTGTGGACCGGATGCACAAGAGTTCGGATCAATCGCGCCAGATGCAAAAACGCAGGCGCGGTGGTGGCCGTGTCGATCGAATCGGCAGGGGGTAGAGGCAGAGCCAGAAGTGCAGGCGACTGGCCGAGTACAGCAGGCCCGCCAGCGGTATGCAGAACAGCAGCACAAGCAGAACCGTCAGCTGGGGCGGGGTGTGCCCCAGCCATTCATCCAGTTGCTCGCAGCCGGGATCGGCATCGGGGGCCGGATCGCAGCAGCTGCTGTGGTGATCGCTTGTCGTCATGCCGCTCATTTCGCCAGCGGCACCGGCCATGGTGTGCATGCTGTTACCCGTCTGCATCAGACAGGCAGCCAGATGCAGCGCAAGCCAGCTGATCAGCAGCAGGGTCGCGAGCCAGGAGGCCTGTTTGTGGAGCGGATTGAGCAGCATGGTGTACCGACTCGACGGGATGATGTGGCGAAGATAAAGCTTGCCCCGAGGTCAAGGTCAAGTATGGCGCATACATCCGCCGCTGGGCGGAGGCAGAGAACAGGCAGGAATTGTGTCTTGCAGCAGGGCGATTGTGGAAAGTCCGCATACGCAGCCGTGTAACTCACCATGGCGGACGGGGCGGGCTGGGATTAATCTTGGAAGCGTAAACAAACAAAGTTCAAAACAGCGTTTTAGAGCTCCTCCGATTCAGTTCATCGAATCCACCGAGAATTCCAGCTGGTTTGATAAGCGATCAGTCTCAACTGCCGCAACGCTTTGGTTGGTTTTCCAAACTACATAATTTCTTATAAGGAGAACTCCAATGAGCGCCTATCAAGCTTTCTACCTGTGGACCGCCGGCGAAAAAGCCACTGTAGCTTCTACCGGTAACCCGATCCTGGACGCACGCAACGCCAAGCACGCGTAAGCGCCGTCCGATGAAAAAAAGCCGCCCTGTGCGGCTTTTTTTGTACCTGCGGTTTTGCCCCTGCAGAGATCCGTGTGTCGACAGGGGAGTTCTATCAACAGGGTTGTGGAAAATCCGCATACGAAGCCGTGTAACTCACCATGACGGACGGGGCGGGCAGGGATTAATCTGAACCCGTAAACAAACAAAGTTCAAAACAGCGTTTTAGAGCTCCTCCGATTCAGTTCATCGAATCCACCGAGAATTCCAGCTGGTTTGATAAGCGATCAGTCTCAACTGCCGCAACGCTTTGGTTGGTTTTCCAAACTACATAATTTCTTATAAGGAGAACTCCAATGAGCGCCTATCAAGCTTTCTACCTGTGGACCGCCGGCGAAAAAGCCACTGTAGCTTCTACCGGTAACCCGATCCTGGACGCACGCAACGCCAAGCACGCGTAAGCGCCGTCCGATGAAAAAAAGCCGCCTTGTGCGGCTTTTTTTGTTGTCTGCTTGCAGTCGGGGGCCGGCTACTCTTCAATCAATTTGTTGTCCACAGCCCTATAACCCTGCGCACCTTGTGGAAAACCCGGATCATTGGTCGTGTTTGCACGGATTTTTTTCACAGCTACGGGTCGCTATTCTGGTCAGCGTAGATAAACCAAAGTTCAAAACAGCGTTTGAGCTCTGGAAAACCCGGATAACGGGCCCTGATAGAGAATTTCAGCTGGTTTGATAAGCGACCTGCAACGGTTGCAACGCTTTTGGTGGTTTCTCAGTATCTTGTTAAAGGAGAACTGCAATGAGCGCCTATCAAGCTTTCTTTCTGTGTGCTGCCGGTACCAAGCCTGCTCAGGTAAAAACCGGTAACCCGATTCTGGATGCGCGCAACGCCAAACACGCGTAAGCGCTTCCGGATAAAAAAAAGCCGCCCTGTGCGGCTTTTTTTGTGCCTGCGGTTTTGCCCCTGCAGAGTTCCGAGAGTCGACAGGGGAGTTCTATCAACAGGGTTGTGGAAAATCCGCATACGCAGCCGTGTAACTCACCATGGCGGACGGGGCGGGCAGGGATTAATCTGAACCCGTAAACAAACAAAGTTCAAAACAGCGTTTTAGAGCTCCTCCGATTCAGTTCATCGAATCCACCGAGAATTCCAGCTGGTTTGATAAGCGATCAGTCTCAACTGCCGCAACGCTTTGGTTGGTTTTCCAAACTACATAATTTCTTATAAGGAGAACTCCAATGAGCGCCTATCAAGCTTTCTACCTGTGGACCGCCGGCGAAAAAGCCACTGTAGCTTCTACCGGTAACCCGATCCTGGACGCACGCAACGCCAAGCACGCGTAAGCGCCGTCCGATGAAAAAAAGCCGCC
>CAYWUD010000144.1:0-6028 GCA_964461355.1 uncultured Pseudomonadales bacterium
GTCTGGAAGGTAACATCGACGGTCTGGTTCACCTGTCCGATATCTCCTGGAACGAAGCCGGCGAAGAAGCTGTACGCAAGTACAAGAAAGGCGATGAGCTGGAAACCGTTATCCTGTCCATCGATTCCGAGCGCGAGCGTATCTCTCTGGGCATCAAGCAGCTGGAAAACGATCCGTTTGCCAACTTCGCGGGTGACAACGAGAAAGGCGCTATCGTAACTGGCGTGGTTACCGAAGTAACCGCCAAGGCTGCGACTGTAGAGCTGGCTGACGATGTTGTTGGTACTCTGCGCGCTTCTGAAATCAGCCGTGACCGCGTTGAAGACGCAACCAACGTGCTGAAGGTCGGTGACAGCGTTGAAGCCAAGGTGATCAGCGTTGATCGCAAGAACCGTGTGATCGGTCTGTCCATCAAGGCCAAAGATCAGGCGGACGAGAAGGCTGCAATGAAAGAACTGCGTAGCCAGTCTCAGGAAGAAGTTGCCGGTCCGACCACCATCGGTGATCTGATCAAGGCTCAGATGAACAAGGACGCTTGATTCGTTAAGCGCACTGTTGTCTGAAAAAGGGCGGCCATCAGGCCGCCCTTTTTTTAAATAATCACTTGAAGATCAATCAGTTACTTGATTTGGTCGAATGAATTGGCTAGCTTTGGATCAGTTTTCAGTCGGATCAACAGGGTCGTGCAATGACCAAATCAGAACTGATCGAGCAGATTGCCACCCAGCAGCCGCATCTCAGCGTCCGGGATGTGGAGTTGGCAGTGAAAGGCATTCTTGAGATGATGGCCCAGGCTCTGGCGCAGGGAGAGCGCATTGAGATTCGCGGGTTTGGTTCATTTAATCTTCATTATCGGGCGCCGCGTATGGGGCGTAACCCAAAGACCGGTGAGTCGGTTCCGCTTTCAGGCAAGTATGTTCCACACTTCAAGCCCGGCAAGGAACTGCGTGAGCGGGTCAACGAGGCGGTATAAATTCCCTACAGGCGCAGGCAAGGAGCTCGGTAGCGATGGCGCTGTTACTACGGATCAAGTGTTGGCTTAAACGCCTTGCGTGGCTGGTCGGGTTTATACTGCTGGTGATTCTGATCACCGCTTTCAGTCGTTTCAACGCTGACCCGGTTGTGTTGCATCTGTTTGAGTGGATGACGCCAACGGCCAGTCTGGCCGCCTGGCTGCTGCTGTTCTTCATCGCCGGCGGAATCTGCGGGCTTGCTTCATCCAGTCTGTTGATTACCCGGCTGATGCTGCGGCGCTCCAGTCTGGAGCGAAAGCTCGAGCGCCGCCGTGTGGAAATCCATAACCTGAAGCAGCAGGCCCTCAGCCAGCTGGAGGATAAGTGAGCGACGCGCTTTTGCTCCTGCTGGTACTGATCGCTCTGTTACTGGGTTTTTTATGGGGGCGTACCCGCTCGATTCGGCGTGAAACGGCGAACGACGATGGAGGGGCCTCGACCCGGGAGATGACGCTCGGGCTCAACTACCTTATTAATGATCGTGCGGATGAAGCGATCGAGACCTTTATTCGTGCCTTGCAGGGGTATTCGGACTCGATAGAGCCGGCGCTGGCTCTGGCGAAGCTGTACTGTCGTCGTGGCGAGCTGGAAAAGGCAGTGCTGCTCTGTCAGCAGCAGCTGGCCAACCCCTCCTTGAGTCAGGCCGAGAACGCCCAGGTTCTGCAGGCGCTGGGTGAAGCCTATTTTCAATCAGGGCTGCTCGATCGTGCGGAATCCCTGTTTCTTGAGGTTATCAAGGCGCAAGGCGCGCAGGCTGAAGGCGCCAGACGTCGGTTGCTGCGGCTGTATGAAAAGGAAAAGGCCTGGGAGAAGGCCATCGCACTGATCGAACCCGGTGGACGCAGGCAGCCGCATCTGGGGTCGCTGCTGGTTCATTATTACCTTTCCCTCGCAGAAGCGCGGCTCGGTGCACACGATGTACGTGCGGCACGTGCTCTGTATACACGCGCCGTACGTTTTGATGCTGACTCTGTGCGTGTGTGCCTGTTCGATATGCAGCTTGCGCGCCTGCACGGGAAGTCTCGTCAGGTGCTCAAGCAGGCGGAGCAGGTGCTGGTGCTGCCCGGTGGTGCGGTAGCACTGTTTGCACTGCATGCAGATGCACTGTCAGCTGAATTTCCTTCCTGTGGCCATTATGTGCAGTGGCTTAAGATGCAGTTTGAGCGTCAGCCTTCAGAAGCACTCTTTGACGCCCTGATGAGCAGCGTGCTCGAGCATCAGGGTGTGGACGCGCTATCGGAATACATCAATCAGGTTCCGGAGAAACTGGCAGGTCTTGATGGCCTGTTTTTGCAGGATCTTTTTTTGCGCACCTGTATCGAGAACGGCAAGTGGCATCTCCTTGATGAGCATAAGCATCAGATCTTTCGCTTGCTTTTGGGGCAGACGCAAAGAGAGCGTTTTTCCAGGTTGTTTTCCTGCCGATCCTGTCGGGCACAGGATTCCGAATTTGTCTGGCAGTGCCGGCACTGTGGGGCTTGGGACTGCTTTCTCTGAGCATTGGTCTGCTAACGGTCGATGCAGAGACGCCCTCGGGCTGTTATCGATTTTTTCGAGCGTTATTCTGCCCGGGCTTATGGTCTGATGCTGGACGCTGCATACGCTGTTGTCTCACAGGTACTTATTTATCCGCTTGTTATGCTGCTACCTCCATTCATGGTTGTATTTGAGGAATACGCATATGTTGCAACGGATTGCACTTCTGTTCTGTCTGATCTTCTCGCCGCTGTTGTGGGCACAACCGGTCATTGATCTCAATACGGCGAGTGTTCAGGAGCTGGTTCAGCTTGACGGCATCGGAGAGAAAAAAGCCGAGGCGATCGTCCAGTATCGCGATCGTGTGGGTCCCTTCACATCGGTAGACCAGCTGACCAACGTGAAGGGGATCGGATCGGTTACTTTGGAGAAAAATCGCCCGCTGCTGGTCGTAGGCAGTAGCGATGATCAGTATCCGGAAGAGGCCGAATAGCCAACGGCGGAGAAGATGGGGTTGCCATTAAATGGGCGCCATAAAAAAAGCCGGCTTCAAGCCGGCTTTTTTTATGGCGGTGGCTGTTTAGCTCAGCGCCTTCTCCAGACGGTTCATGGCGTCAGTGAGAATTTCCATGCTGGTGGCAAAGCTCATGCGCAGGTGGCCGTCGGCGCCAAAGGCAGAGCCCGGCACACCGGCTACACCGGCTTCGTTCAGCAGCAGCTCGGCCAGCTCGACATCGGTGCTCAGACCCTTGTTCTTGATGGCCTGCTCGACATTGGCGAAGGCGTAGAAGGTGCCGTCGCCTTCCAGACAGCTGACGCCAGGAATCTCGTTCAGGCGGCCAACAACAAAATCGTGGCGCTGTTTGAAGGACTTGACCATTTCGGCGACACATTCCTGTGGGCCGTTCAGTGCGGCAGCAGCAGCGGCCTGGGCAACAGAGCAGGGGTTTGAGGTGCTCTGGCTCTGGACTTTTTTCATGGCGCCGATCAGCCAGGTCGGGCCGCCGGCGTAACCGATACGCCAGCCGGTCATGCTGTAGGCCTTGGATACGCCATTCAGCACGATGGTGCGGTCGTAGAGTTCCGGGCAGGCCATCAGAATGTTGCAGAACGGCTCCTGGCCCCAGAGGATCGGTTCGTACATGTCGTCAGTGGCGATCAGTACGTTCGGGTGCTTTTTCAGCACCTCGGCCAGACTTTCGAGTTCGCTGCGGGTGTAGGCAGTGCCGGTCGGGTTGGACGGGCTGTTCAGAACCACCATTCGGGTCTTGCTGGTGATGGCCGCAGCCAGCTGTTCGGCAGTGATCTTGAAGCGGCTTTCCTGGGTGGTCTTCAGAATGACCGGGGTGCCTTCGGCGATGCGTACCATATCCGGGTAGGATACCCAGTAGGGAGCCGGAATCACGACTTCGTCACCCGGGTTCAGCAGGGCCAGGGCCAGGTTGAAGAAGCTCTGCTTGCCACCGGAGGAAACCAGAATCTGGTTCGGCTCGAAGGAGATGCCGTTATCGCGCTTGAATTTTTCGATAATGGCAGCTTTCAGCTCGGCGGTGCCGTCAACGGCTGTGTATTTGGTCTGACCAGCACGAATCGCCTCGATGGCGGCTTCCTTGATGTGCTCGGGGGTGTCGAAATCAGGCTCGCCGGCGCCGAGGCCAATAATATCCTTGCCGGCTGCACGCAGTTCGGCGGCTCGGCTGGTTACGGCCAGGGTGGGGGAAGGCTTGATTTGCTGTACACGGAGAGAAAGCTGCGGATCCAAGCTGTTATCCTCTGTTGAGTCCTGTATGTGTTCTTGAGCGGCCGGGGGTTGGCCGGGGTGTCTGTGCTGGCGGTTGCAGCGCCGCGCCTCGATTGTCAGAATGCTCTGATAAACCCTCGGATAATACACAATAGCTCAGGTCGCGGGAATCTATGGCAAAAGCTTTCTCGGTAGTCTCCCCCTTTGCTCCGGCCGGTGATCAGCCCGGGGCCATTGCCGGACTTAAGGCGGGAATAGAGGCCGGCCTCGCCTGCCAGACCCTGCTAGGCGTAACCGGGTCGGGAAAAACCTTTTCCATTGCCAATCTGGTCGGGGCCGTACAGCGCCCGACGCTGGTACTGGCGCCCAACAAGACGCTGGCGGCCCAGCTCTACGGCGAGTTTCGTGAGTTTTTTCCGGATAACGCGGTCGAGTATTTCGTCTCCTACTACGACTACTACCAGCCCGAAGCCTATGTCCCGGCGTCCGATACCTTTATCGAGAAGGATGCCTCGGTCAACGATCACATCGAACAGATGCGCCTCTCGGCCACCAAGGCTCTGATGGAACGCTCGGACTGTATTATCGTCGCGACCGTTTCCTGCATTTATGGTCTGGGGGACCCGCGCGCCTATCTTGATATGGTGCTGCACCTTGATCGCGGCGACTCGATCGATCAGCGTGCGTTGCTGCGCCGGCTGGCCGAGCTTCAGTACAGCCGCAATGATATGGAGCTCAAGCGGGCCACCTATCGGGTGCGAGGCGATGTGATCGATATCTACCCGGCCGAATCGGACCGCGATGCCGTGCGTATCGAACTCTTTGACGACGAGATCGAATCGATCAGTCTGTTCGATCCGTTGACGGGTGAGGTGCAGCGCAAGGTGCCCCGCATCACTATCTATCCCAAGTCCCACTATGTGACTCCACGGCAGACGTTGCTCGATGCCGTCGAGAGTATTCGTCAGGAGCTGGCCGAGCGGCTTGAGCAGTTGCGGAGCCAGAACAAGCTGGTGGAAGCACAGCGCCTGGAACAGCGTACCCAGTTCGATATCGAGATGATTCTTGAGCTGGGTTACTGCACCGGGATCGAGAATTACTCGCGCTACCTGTCCGGGCGACAGCCGGGCGAGGCGCCGCCGACGCTGTTCGACTATCTGCCGGACAATGCGCTGCTGGTGATCGACGAATCGCACGTGACCGTGCCGCAGATCGGTGCCATGTACAAAGGCGATCGCTCGCGCAAGGAAACCCTGGTCGAATTCGGTTTCCGTCTCCCCTCGGCGCTGGATAACCGGCCGATGCGTTTTGAAGAGTGGGAGGCGCGTCGTCCGCAGACCATTTTTGTTTCGGCGACGCCCGGGCCCTACGAAGAGGCGCATCAGGGCCAGGTGGTCGAGCAGGTGGTGCGTCCGACCGGGCTCGTGGATCCGGAGATTGAGGTGCGGCCGGCCAGTACCCAGGTTGATGATCTGCTTTCGGAGATCAACCGACGTACAGCCGCCGGTGATCGCGTGCTGGTGACCGTGCTGACCAAGAAAATGGCCGAAAACCTGACCGATTATCTCAGTGAACACGATATCCGGGTGCGGTATCTGCATTCGGACATCGATACGGTCGAGCGTGTCGAGATTATTCGTGATCTGCGTCTGGGGGTATTTGACGTGTTGGTGGGTATTAACTTGCTGCGCGAAGGCCTGGATATGCCGGAAGTCTCCCTGGTGGCGATTCTGGATGCGGACAAGGAAGGCTTTCTGCGTTCTGATCGCTCGCTGATTCAGACCATCGGTCGTGCTGC
>CAYWUD010000145.1:0-5965 GCA_964461355.1 uncultured Pseudomonadales bacterium
GGGAGATGTAGATAAAGGTGTAACCCTTATGGGGAAGAAAATCGCTCTATCGTAAGCTTAATTTTTTAGGTATGGTTTATGTGGTTGCTGAGTTGTATAGAGTAGATTCACTGACTCCTTATTTTTCTTTATAAAAAATTATCCTTGACAAATTCTAAAAGTGTTGTACGATAGATATATACACAGCAGTGTATACTGTTTTGAAGTGGTGTTGCTTATTGCGAGGAAAAGGAGTTTATGATGAGAAAAGTATTGGCAGTTATTTTTATTATTAGTCTATGTGTTTCATTCTTTATGTTAAGTAGTTGTAAGAAGGGGGAAGCCTCTTCTGAGAAAATAGTGTTAAAAGTTGCTAATTATGCATTATTAGAAGCAGGATATGAGGAATTTTGGAAGCAGGTAGAAGTATCTTTTGAGAGTCAAAATCCCAGTGTTGATATACAGTGGGTCACTGCTCCTTATGGAGAAATTGTAAATCAAGTTATTAACATGGCAGGAGGAGGAGATAAGGTTGACTGTGTATTTAGTGAAACTGGATGGATCCCTGGATTTGAAGATGCTGGATTAGCGGCTCCTATAGACTCTATCCTACCAAAAGAGTTTCTTGATGATTTTTACTCTGAAGTAATGAAGTCATTTGAAATTGGTGGTCGGGCTTATGGTATTCCTTTGTATATCTCTCCCTACGTATTGTATTACAATAAATCTCTTTTTGAACAAGCTGGGTTAGATCCAAATTCTCCACCAAAAACATACGATGAGATGCTGATTATGGCAGAAAAGCTTTCTACGTTGACTGATGCAAATGGAAATAAAGTGTATGCCTTTGGACAAACTACCGCTTCAGTTCCTGTGTCTGGTAGTAGTATCAATGCTATGATTTTCAATTATGGTGGAGATGTGCTTGACAGTAATGGTGACCTTTCAATTGATAATCAAGGATTTCGTGATACCTTTGCTATGCTAAAAATACTAGATGATAAAGGGTACAATCCCCAGAATGCAAAACTTAAGGATTTGCGGAATTTGTTTGCCCTAGGACAGCTTGCTATGTATTATGATCAAAGTTGGGGATTCAATGGGATACGTACGATAAATCCAGATTCTGTAAACTTTACAGCTAGTGCTCCTCCTTTAAGTGGTGGAGTTGGGAGTGGAGAGTCTCTATTACAAGCACACTGTTTTGTGTTGATAGATAATGGAGAAGAGAGAAAAGATGCATTGAGCAAGTTTGTTCAGTTTGTTATCTCTGAGGAGGTTCTTTCTGACTATTTAGCAAATTTGACTCCTGCATATCCTGCAACTAGAAGTATGGAGCATATTTCTAGTGTTACAAATAACCCTGTATTACAAGGTGCAGCAGGCTCTGCCCAGCATGTTAAGCCCGAGACTTTTATTCCTCAGTTAAAAGATCTTAATTTAGAATTGTGTTCGCTAGCACAGGCGGTAACAGTTTCTAATAAAGATGTGGATGAAGCAATAAATGAATTTGAGAGAGTCATTAGAGTGAAACTTGGCGATTAGTGTGGAAGAGTAGGGGGCTCTTTTTAGGGTTCTCCTAGTTATATAAAAGGAGGATATATGCAGAGAGGATCTCAAAAGTTTTCCGACAATTGGTACTCTTTTATTTTGACTATTCCAGCTGCTTTTTTTGCTATACTATTTATTATAGTTCCCATCATACAGTCTCTTATAATGAGCCTTCAGAAATATGGAGTGAGAAATATTATTACAGGAGAGAGTGGCACTTGGAATAATTTTAGGAATTATACAAAACTATTTGAATCGGGTTCTATTGGGAACGCTACTTATATTACACTCTTTTTTGTAGTTTTTGTAATTTTATTTCAGTTCCTTTTAGGTATAGCTCTTGCTCTTGTTCTCAATAAAGAGTTTCGCGGTTCACGATTTTTACGTTCGATAATGATGACTCCATGGGTGGTTCCTACGGTTATATCTGCACTCATTTGGATGTGGTTGTTTCAGCCTCAATACGGTTTTGTGAAATATTTTATTTCTTTCATTACAGGAGGCCGAGTTGCTGATCTCGCAGTATTAAATAATCCTGATACTGCACTCATTGGCATTGCTATTGCGGCACTTTGGAAGCAGATACCACTTATGACACTTCTTCTTTTGGCCGGTCTACAAAACGTTCCACAGGATACTTTAGAGGCGGCAACAATTGATGGTGCAGGACCCGTGAGGCGCTTTTTCTTTGTGACAATTCCCTATATGGCACCGGTAATTAAAATTGCTATATCTATGTCAATCATTGAAAATTTTAAGCAGTTTCCTCTTTTTTGGACTATGACAGGAGGAGGCCCTAATGGTGCTACTACAAACTTTGCTATTTTAAGTTATAGAGAGGCTTTTGTATCCATGAATTTAGGGTCAGGAGCTGCTGTTACTACAATATGGATGATAATGATGATTATAGTTATTGGTTTCTATCAGAAAGCTTTTAAAATAAAGGATATGGGGTAGAGGCGTATGAAATCAAAAAAAATGGTAACGCTTGGTAAGATTCTTGTGATAACTACTATTATGTTATTTCTTTTATTTCCTTTGTACTGGATGATAGTTACATCATTCAAAACAAATATGGAAGCTTATGCATACCCTCCATCTCTATTCCCTATTAGTCCTGTACTTCGTGGGTATATTAATCTGTTTACTAAAAATAATGAATTTTTTGTATACTATGGTAACAATTTTTTAATTTCTTTTTTGAGTGCCAGTATTACTTGCGGTATTGCTATATTTGCAGGATACTCTATTGCAAGATTTTCTACAAAGTGGGCAAAAATATTTGTTGCTGTTCTTCTTTCTTCTCAGATGTTTCCTATTGTATCAAGAATGATCTCTTTATATTCAATGATGTCAAAGGTCGGTATGATTGACACTAGAGTCGGGTTAGTTTTTGCAATTGTTGCTGCACAAATTCCTTTTTGCTGTCTCCTGTTGTCAAGTTTCTTTGCAAATATTCCACGGGAGATAGAGGAGGCTGCTACTGTTGATGGAGCTTCACGTAATACCATCTTGTTTAAACTTATTACACCACTGGTAGCTCCTGGTATTCTAGCGGTTGGTATTTATGCTTTTTTAATGACATGGGATGACTATCTACATGCAGCAACGTTAATTCAGACTGATAGTCTACGCACGTTATCTGTTGGAATTAGCTTGAGATATTTAGGAGAGTTATCCTATGATTGGTCTCTTATTAATACTATTTCTGTTATTGGAACTATCCCTATGGTGGGTGTATTCTTCTTCTTTCAAAGGTACATGGTAAAAGGATTAGTTTCTGGCGCTGTAAAAGGATAATTTTGGAGGTGATATGAAAAAGCAGGTAGTGTATATCATGACTGATACTACAAGATGGGATATGTTAGGTTGTTATGGAAATAGTGATATGAAAACACCAAATATTGATACCCTTGCAATGCAAGGAGTCCGATTTTCAAAGGCTTATACTACACAGCCTGTTTGTGGTCCTGCACGAAGTGCTATTTTTACTGGACTCTACCCACATTCAAATGGTTCTATCGCTAACACGATGCCTTTAGCTGATGGAGTAAAAACCCTAGGTGAATATGTTCAAAGTGCAGGAGTAGCATCTGCATTTATTGGTAAGTGGCACTTAGACGGAGGTGATTATTTTGGGAATGGCATTTGTCCAAAAGGGTATGATCCCTCGTACTGGTATGATATGCGTTGTTTCTTGGATGATCTCACTGAGGAAGAGAGACAAATGAGTCGGCAAGAACATACAGCTTTACTTGATGGAGGTATTGAAGAATCTTTTACTTTTGCCCACCGAGTAAGTGCCCGAGCAGTCGATTATATTGAAAAACATAAGGATGAAGATATGCTTCTTTGTGTTAGTTATGATGAACCCCATCATCCTTATCTTTGCCCTGAACCATACGCGTCTATGTACAAGGATTATGAATTCCCTAAGACTATCAATTTTTATGATACCTTAGAAGGTAAACCTACATATCAAAAGCTATGGGCCGGAGAATCTCTTACTGAAGATAAGGGGAAAGCGCCTGTTAAACCACAGCTCTTTTTAGGTTGTAATAGTTATGTTGACTATGAGATAGGTAAAGTTTTGCAGAAAATAGAAAAAGATCTCCCCGATGCGATGATTATTTTTACAAGTGATCATGGAGATGCCTTAGGTGCACACTCTCTTTCTGCAAAAGGACCTTCTATCTATGAAGAGATTTCTCATGTGCCTCTTATTATTAAAGGTGGATCTTTTATGAGATCTCAGAGTGAAAAGGTTTATGAACACGTAGCATCTCATATTGATATACTACCAACTATTTTAGACTACTATGATATAGTTATTCCTCCGGTGATCGAAGGAAAAAGTATGCGAAAAATTATAGAAGATCCTGATGGACAGATACTCCAGGATGAGGTGTTTATTGAGTTTAATCGGTATGAAATAGATCATGATGGATTTGGAGGTTTTCAGTTAATGCGAGCTATTGTAACAGATAGTGCCAAACTGGCAATTCACTTACTAGACCCCATAGATGAACTATATGACACAGGAGAAGATCCTTTTGAAATGAATAATCTTATTAATTCTCCAGAATTTGAAGATAAACGAAATCAACTTCATGAGAAAATCCTCAATTGGATGAATACTACTAGAGATCCTTACCGTGGGTATCAATGGCGATGTCGCCCTTGGAGTAGTTTATCATGTTCTCCTCATTGGGACTGTGATGGGTATACTCGGCAGCGACCAAATCATCATGATGAGCTAATACAGTTGGATTATGATACAGGACTGGAAATTACTGAGCATGTACGGTATAAAATAAAAGTAAAAGGACAGCCTGGAAGTATATGCAAAAACCAATTAAACGAGTAACCAGAAAAGATGTAGCTGAATATGCAGGAGTTACGCCTACTATTGTTTCCTACGTGATCAATAATAATAGATATGTTGATGCTGGTAAACGAAAAAGGGTAGAGAAAGCATTAAAAGAGCTTGGATATAGACCCAATTCTATGGCTCGAGCTCTGAAGGGGAAGCAGAGCAATCATATCCTTTTTATCGTAGATGACCTGCAGAGCGAGTACTTTGGTAAAGTAATGAAGCATATGGATCCTTGGGCATATGATAATGATTATTTTATATCACTTTGTGAGAGTAGGAATAGTGAGTCTTTTGTAGATCAAATATATCAGCGTTACTTTGATGGCGTTATTATTGCTTCTGGTACTTTTCAACAAATGTATATACAGAAATTAATTGACACCAAAATTCCTGTAGTTCTTCTTGAGATGCGGACTTATAGTAAGTTAACGGGGAATTATGCTCTTATAAATTCTGGGTTGTATGATGGTGCAAGATTATGTTGTAAAACTCTTATTGAGAAAGGACGGAGGAAAATTCTTTTTGTGGACAGCCTACATAGTTTATCCTTTAATAAAAGCTCTGCTGATGACTTTCGATTAAGAGGATTCCTTGATGAACTAGATGAGCATGGGCTGAGAGATGATTCTTATTACCGCATTATAAGTAACTGTATGAATGAGGATGATTTGTATTGTGCAATTAAATCGACCCTTGAAGGAGGGTTTTGTATTGATGGGGTGTTTGGTAGAACAGATTCTGTAGCTATTCAAGTGATGCATAAGCTTATAGATATGGGATACGAAGTTCCAAAAGATTGTTCTGTTATCGGTGTAAATAACTCTCGAATTTCTCGTTATACCTATCCTAAGTTAGCTACATTAGATATCGATCGAGAATCTATTAGTCATACTATAACTAGTATATTGGATAAGGTATTTGGAGAAGGTGAGATTGAGGAAGTAGATATTAGAACAAAGCTAACTACTCGTCTTATCAAAAGAGAAAGTCTTTAGCGAGGAACACTCTATCGTAAAAAACCCCCTCCATTATGAAGGGGGTTTTCAGATTAATGCTTAA
>CAYWUD010000146.1:0-5880 GCA_964461355.1 uncultured Pseudomonadales bacterium
AAGACGCTGGTACGCAGCTGCCGCGAAGACGGTTTCAGCCAGCTGGTACAACAGACTCACCGACGCCTGAACGACAGCCTGACCACCCTTGGCATCGGCCAGGTGATCGGACATTTTTTCCGCACGCTGTATCAGGATCTGCACCCGCTGGAGATCGAATACCGCCTGGCCGAACGCATGGTCAGTTCACTGTACCAGCGCTTTGCCAAGGACCTGCCGGGCCAGCGCCTGGCCGCTCCGGAACTGAATCTGGAGCAGCAGATGAAGCTGCTGCGTGATCTGCACAAACGGGCCGATCGCTACCATCTGCAGCTGGGCAACCTGCTCAGCCCCAAGCCGCTGCTGATCCGCCGCTTTTTCAACACCCTGATGCAGGAAGTACAGGCCTGGCATGAACAGACCTGTCGCCAGGTGAACCGCTTTACCTCTGATGCGCTGCTCCCACTGATGCAGGGGCTGTTGCAGCACAAGGAGCTGCTCGAACAGCAGCTCAAGCATCTGCAGCATCTGCAGCAGCGCAGCATGAGTCGTCAGCAGCGTCTGCAGGAACTCGACCGTATGATCGAAGCGGAACGGTTACGCCTGCGCCAGGTCGAACAGCTGCACAAGGCCCTGCTGCGCCCATCGCCGGTACTCAGCCACCGCAAGGTTGTACGCCTGCCCGGCACCCATGGCGCGGCCTGAAGGGTGCAACAACCCGTATTGCAGCCGCTGAGCCGGGTCATTACACTGCCCTGACCAGCCCTATAGATCATGCCAACGCAGTAGTTCCGACCGAGAAAATGCCTGATTCAATCCCCGCCGATTCCGTGGGAATCGTGGCGCCCCAGCGCCTGCAGATAGAGACCCCCCTGGAGCTGGAGTGCGGCCGCACCCTGGCACGCTACGAACTGGTGTATGAGACCTACGGCACCCTGAACGCCGAGCGTTCCAATGCCGTGCTGATCTGCCATGCGCTGTCCGGCCATCACCATGCCGCCGGCTATCACAGCATGGACGAGCGCAAACCCGGCTGGTGGGAAACCGCCATCGGCCCGGGCAAGGCGATCGATACCAACCGCTTTTTTGTCATCGCGCTCAACAACCTCGGCGGCTGTCATGGCAGCACCGGCCCGACCAGTATCGACCCGGACACCGGCAAGGCCTTTGGCCCAGACTTCCCGATGGTCACGGTGCGCGACTGGGTACGCAGTCAGGCCGCTCTGGCCGATGTCCTCGGCATCACCCAATTTGCCGCCGTTGTCGGCGGCAGTCTGGGCGGTATGCAGGCTCTGCAATGGGCGATCGAGTATCCCGAACGGCTGCGCCATTCGGTGGTGATCGCCTCGGCGCCGAAGCTCTCGGCACAGAACATCGCCTTCAACGAAGTAGCCCGCCAGGCCATCATGACCGACGTCGACTTCCACGGCGGCCGCTATATGGATCACGACACCCTGCCCCGACGCGGTCTGGCGTTGGCACGGATGGTCGGCCATATCACCTATCTGTCCGATGACTCGATGGGCAAGAAGTTTGGCCGCGAACTCAAGGACGGCAAGATCAACTTTGATTTCGATGTCGAATTCCAGATCGAGAGCTACCTGCGCTATCAGGGCGCCAAGTTCTCGACCCAGTTCGATGCCAACAGTTACCTGCTGATGACCAAGGCGCTGGACTACTTTGATCCGGCCAGTGCCCACGATGACGATCTGGCCCGTGCCCTGGCACCGGCACAGTGCAAGTTCCTGCTCGCCTCTTTTACCACCGACTGGCGCTTCTCGCCCGAACGCTCCCGGGAAATCGTCGATGCCCTGCTCAAAGCAGGGAAAGATGTTTCCTATCTGGCGATTGATGCACCGCAGGGCCATGATGCCTTCCTGATGAACATTCCGCGTTACCTCGAGGGGCTGGGCACCTACCTCAAGCGCGTAGCCGATGAAACCGAGCAAGGAGTGGCCTGATGCGTCCGGATCTGGAAATTATCGAACAGTGGATTCAGCCGCGCGCTCGGGTTCTGGACCTTGGCTGCGGTGAAGGCACCCTGCTGGCACATCTGAAACAGCGCAAGCAGGTTTCCGGCTACGGTCTCGAGATCAACCCGGAAAACATCAACAGCTGCCTGGCCAAGGGCGTCAACGTAGTGGAGCAGGATCTGGATCAGGGCCTGCGCAACTTCGACAACGGCAGTTTCGACACCGTGATCATGACCCAGGCACTGCAGGTGCTGCACCACCCGGATCAGGTGCTTGATGAAATGCTGCGCGTCGGCCGCGAGTGCATTGTCACCTTCCCCAACTTCGGCCACTGGCGCTGCCGTCTGTATCTGGGCGTACGCGGCCAGATGCCGGTGTCCAAGTTCATGCCATATACTTGGTACAACACGCCGAACATCCACTTCTGTACCTTTAAGGATTTCGAAGCACTGTGTCAGAAAAAGCAGCTGCGCATCCTTAACCGCACCGTTGTCGATCAGGCCCATCAGGGCAGCCTGACCAACCGGCTGCTGCCGAACCTGTTCGGCGAAATCGCCATCTATCATCTGAGCCGTTGACAGGAGGTGCCCATGCTGCCGAAGTTCCGTGGATACGCACTGACTCTGCTGCTGTTGCCGTTACTGCTGATTCAGTCAGCCTGGGCCGCCCCCGACACCGAGCGCACCGTGGGCAACTACCAGCTCTATTACAACGCGTTTTCCAGTACCTTTATTCAACCGGATATCGCCCGGGCGGTCGGAATTGCGCGCGATCCGGAGCTGGGCGTGCTCAGTCTGGCCATACACGACCTCAAGGGTCAGGCTGTCAGAGTCGGCCTCAAGGGCTACACCCAGGATCTGATGCAGCGCAAGGAGCCTCTCGAGTTCCAGCTGGTCGAGGAAGGGCCGGCCATCTATTATCTGGCCAACTTTGCCTACAGCGATCAGGAAACCCTGCATTTTATCGTCGACATCACCCCGCCCGGCGAGCGCAGTTTTACCCTCAAATTCAACCGGACCCTGTACCGGGACTGAGTTCCAGAAAAGGATCATCCTCTCTCCATGTCGGACATGAAACGTGAAGTCGTGCTGGCCAGCGGCAACAAGGGCAAGCTGGCCGAATTCAACCAGCTGCTGGGCCAACGCCATATCCGGGTACGCCCGCAGAGTGACTTTACACTTGAGGGCGCAGAAGAAACCGGCCTGACCTTTATCGAGAACGCCATTCTCAAGGCGCGCCACGCCAGCGCTCTGAGCGGACTGCCGGCACTGGCCGATGATTCAGGCCTCGAAGTCGATGCCTTGCAGGGGGCTCCGGGTATCTATTCAGCCCGCTATGCCGGGGAAAACGCCAGTGACGCGGACAATATCGTCAAACTGCTTGAGGCCCTCGAAGGCGTACCGCAGGAGCAGCGCAGCGCACGCTTTCACTGCGTGCTGGTGTACCTGCGCCACCCGGCCGACCCCACCCCGCTGATCTGCCACGGCGTCTGGGAAGGACGCATTCTAGAAGCGCGCAAAGGCGAGCAGGGGTTTGGCTACGACCCGGTGTTCTATGTGCCGGAGCAGGACTGTGCCAGCGCCGAACTGGAGCCGGCCGTGAAAAACCGTATCAGCCACCGCGCCCGCGCCCTGCAGCAGTTGCTGGAACAGCTGCCCAACCTATGACGAACCCGCGGCTGCAGCTGCCACCGCTGGCGCTGTACATCCATATTCCCTGGTGCGTGCGCAAGTGCCCCTACTGCGACTTCAACTCACATACGCAGCACGAAGCGCTGCCCGAACAGGCCTATGTCGCCGCACTGCTGGCCGATCTGGAACAGGATCTGCCGGCCGTGCAGGGGCGCCCGATCAGCTCGATCTTTATCGGTGGCGGCACTCCGAGCCTGTTCTCGGCCGATGCCTTCGCCACCCTCTTCGAGGGCCTGTGGCAACGCCTGCAGCCGACTGCGGATATCGAAATCACCCTCGAAGCGAACCCAGGCACCTTCGAGCAGGAACGTTTTGCCGCCTACCGGCAACTGGGGATCAACCGGCTATCGCTTGGCGTACAGAGTTTTCAGGATGAAAAGCTCAAGGCATTGGGGCGCATTCATTCCGCCGCCGAGGCGGTGCATGCCATCGAAGCCGCAGGGCGGGCAGGCTTTGACAACCTCAATATTGACCTGATGCACGGACTGCCGGAACAATCTCTGGAAGACGCCCTGTACGATCTCGATCAGGCCCTATCCCTGCAACCGACGCACCTGTCCTGGTATCAGCTCACCATCGAACCGAACACCTATTTCTGGAATAAGCCGCCGCAGCTTCCAGAGGATGAAGCGCTGTGGGCTATTCAGGAAGCCGGTCAGGAGCGACTGGCTGAAGCCGGTTTCGCCCAATACGAAGTATCCGGCTACAGCCGGCCGGGACAGCGTTGCCGGCATAATCTCAACTACTGGCAGTTCGGTGATTTCATCGGCATCGGTGCCGGTGCCCACGGCAAACTCACCGATCTCGAGCGTAGCGAGATCCGGCGCACCTGGAAGCACCGTGCCCCCCAGCAGTATCTTGCAGCGGACGCGCCCTTTCTCAGCGGCGCCCGTGTCCTGGACGCGGATGAGCTGCCGATCGAGTACATGCTCAATGCGCTGCGTCTGATCGACGGCGTGCCGGTCACTGACTTCTGTGCCCGCACCGGCCTTGCGCTCGACGTACTGGCCCCGGCACTCAGCGAGGCTCGCCAACGCGGCCTGCTCGAACTCGATCCGACGCGCCTGCAGGCCTCGGCGCTGGGCGCGCGTTATCTCAATAATCTGCTCGAGTGCTTTATGGCCTGACTGAGCGCGTAGTTCAGCACAGCAGGCGGGCGTGGCGCACGGCGGTATCCGGCAGGACCTGCGGCTTGGGCGTTACCGTCAGATACTTGATGCTCTCGCGCGGCACCACCATCACTTCTTCTTCCAGTTCAAAGACCAGGAAGGGCTGTTGCAGCACTTCCTTGATCCGGTTTCCCAGCACAGCACGTTCGGCGGCGGATGTTCCCTGCTGTGGATAGACCAGGGAAATGTGGGTGCCGTCGTTAAAGTAGATCGTCAGTGAAGCTTCCATGGCCACTGCCTGTACCTTCGGGCACCCCGACGAGTGCCGCTCTAGTCGATCCGTTCGAACACCAGATCCCACACCCCGTGTCCCAGACGCTGACCGCGCTTCTCGAACTTGGTCAACGGCCGGTATTCGGGACGCGGCATGTACTGCTGTTCCCCCGCCAGATTGCGATAGCCCGGAGCCGCGCTCATCACCTCCAGCATATGCTCAGCATAGTTCTCCCAGTCGGTGGCCATATGAAACTGACCGCCGACCTTCAGTTTGCGACGCAACAACTCGACAAACTCGGGCTGCACGATACGGCGCTTGTGGTGACGCTTCTTGTGCCAGGGATCGGGAAAGAACAGCTGTACACGATCCAGGCTGGCATCGGGAATACAATGCTGCAGTACTTCAACCGCATCATCACAGTAGCTACGCAGGTTGCTCAGCTCAGCCAGGCGCGCCTCGTTGAGCAGACTGCCCACACCCGGGCGATGCACTTCGATACCGATAAAGTCCTTGTCCGGTGAGGCCTGAGCCATCGCCACCAGAGACAGTCCCATACCGTAGCCGATCTCCAGCACCAGTGGCGCCTGGCGGCCAAACAGCTGCTGAGCGTCGATGCTGCCCTGCTCCAGAGTCAGCCCCCACTGTTCCCAGCACTCATCCCAGCCACGCTGCTGACCGCTGGTCATGCGGCCGCAACGCAGCACAAAGCTTTTGATTCTACGCAGGTGTTTCTGTTCGCTGTCGGTCATAGGATCATCGATCAATGTGATTCGGACTGCGGCCGGCGCAAACGCCAGCCGTAGCAGCCCAACAGGAACCAGGCCAGAAGCCAGCTGCTGCCCCCGATCGGA
>CAYWUD010000147.1:0-5880 GCA_964461355.1 uncultured Pseudomonadales bacterium
ATAACCGATGCGCCAAAGACCAGCAACGCATAGAGCTATGGCCAGAAACAGGGCAGGAATCTCCGCGGCCAGCCGCCGGCAACTGCGGCCAAACAAAAATCGCCGCAGTACGCCAGTGTGCGGGGTTTCGAAACCCTGAGCGCAACAGTACGTTCTGGAAAACCGGCGCGTCGTTCGGTTTAATGGCCCGGCACACAGGAATGCACCGATAAACGGCCACAGGGAGCCGGCTGATGAAATGGCTTGTTTTTATCCTCACGCTCAGTGCCTGCTGCCTATCGGGGGCTGCACGAGCGGAAAAATCGGGGACACTCAGTCTCTGCCAGACGATACACTCACGTATCGGCTACTATGAAGCCCTGCGCCGCGAGGGTGGCAGCGCCCAGGAGATGGACAACTGGCGCAAGCAACGCCGTGCGCAGCAAAAGGAATTTGGTCGTTTGCGCTGCAGTCGCTGGGGCAAACAGCTCCGGCAGGGCTAGGCGCATACAGCCTGCCCCCCCTATCAGCCCCATACAAGGATGCGTATGAACCAGCTCGTTCACATTGCAACTACACTCACGCTGGCCACCTCGCTTGGTCTCTTTTCCGCCAGCGCCTGGTCGGACCCACATCAAGATGCAGCCTACGAGCTTGTCGATGTGCTGGACTTCGACACCCTAATGGCTGCGACCATCGACACCATGCTGGAGCTGGAACTAAAAAACCAGCCCGCTCTGGTACCCTACAAAACAGTCATGAAGCAGTTTCTGCAGCGCCACATGGGCGGGGCAAGTCTGCGCGATGAATTTGCCGCGCTCTATATGCGCTCTTTTACCCAGAGTGAACTGACCGAGCTGGCACGTTTTTACCGCACCCCTACCGGCCAGAAGGCACTGCAGGTCACCCCGGTACTGATGGCCGAAGCCGGCGCCCTAGGCCAGCAGCGGGTCATGGACAATGCCGATGAACTCAAACAGATGATCCAGCAGGAAGCACTGCGCCTTCAGGCCCTGCAGAAGAACGACGAACGAACGCCGTCGCCCTGATAGTGCGGACTTTGCAGAGCGCTTGAGAGAGCCCCGCCCTGCCGGCGCATCGAAGCCCCCTTTATACCGAGCCTGGCCATGCCGGGCGTCACAAAGGGGGCTTCCTAGCATGCAAGGCACAAGGATCATGCCTCAGAGCTCATGCAGCCCGTGCCGTGCAGCGCCTCAGGAGTAATACACCGCCAGCCAGATGGTTTTCTGCTTCGGGTCGGTCCAGGTCACACGGTGGCGGCTGTGGGCGGGGATGCAGACATGATCACCCTTTTTCATCTCGAGCACGGTGCCATCGGAAAACTCGAGGGTTCCGGCGCCTTCGAGGATCAGCACCCATTCGTTTTCATCCAGGTCATACCAGCCTCGCTGGGGCGAACGCTGCCCCTGGGAAACGATCCGCTCAATGCGGATGTTCTCGTGCTTGAACAGATCCGAAAACTGCTCCTGGGCACGTGCATCGGGAAGATTGGCAAATACATTGTTCATCACGGAATCTCGCTTAACTTATCTATCGCACATCAATCAGCAGGGCCGTGCGCCGGGGCCGGCGCACGGCAAACACTCGGATTATCGGGTCTCAGCGCTTCCAGAAGGTATTGACCATCGCACCGACCAGAATCAGCCCGCCGCCGATCCAGGTCCAGACAGAAGGCACTTCGCTGAAGTAGGCCCAACCCAGCACAATCGAGAAGACCACCTGCACATAGGAATAGGCGGTTGCCTTGCTGGCTGAGGCCGACTGCATCGCCTTGGTCAGGCCGATCTGTCCCACCTGGGTAAAGATGCCGACAAACAGCAGCAGAATCAGGGCATTAAAGCCCGGCATGACAAAATCGCTGCCCAGCATCGCCACGGAGATCGGCAGCGCGATCAGCGGGAAGTAGAAGATGATCACCGAGCTGTCTTCACACCGGCTCAGGCGTTTTACCAGGGTGTAGGCGATCCCGCTGACCAGAGCGCCGAATACCGCCGCAGCCACACTCAGCATCGGCAGCTCAACGGTATTGGCCACAAACAGGCTCGGTTTGACCATGATCACCAGACCGCTGATACAGAGCAGGATACAGAGCATGGTGGAACGCTGTACCGCCTCTTTCAGGAAGATCAGCGCAAAGAGCGCGGTAAATACCGGATGCAGGTACTGCAGAATGGTCGCCTCGGCCAGTGGCAGGGTGGTCACCGCGTAGTACAGCACCATCAGCGCCACGGTTCCGGCCAGACCCCGGCAGACCAGCAGCCCCTTGTTATTGCCCCAGATAGAGATGTTCTTGCGCTTTACATCGGCATAGCTCAGCACCAGAGAAACAATGGCGCGCGCGGCCACGATCTCCAGCACCGGGATACCGTAGGTCGCCGCCTCCTTGACACAGGCGCCCATCAGGGCAAACCCCAGTGCCGAGAGCACCATATAGCGCACACTTTCGGGAAAGGCATTTTTCAGCGTGTCGAGCAGAGAAGTACTGCTTTGGCCGCTTTGGCTGGTTTCGGAAATCATCGGTACGTACAACCTTTTCAGACGTAAAAGACGCTTTTCGCTCGACGAGCCAAAAGCGGGAATAGGTGAGCCCTGTACAAGGGCCGGTTTACTGCTGCACCGAAGCCTCGCTCCGATGCAGCAGCCAATCACTGAACGATCAGACGCTCTTCACCTCGGCAAAGAGCTTTTTCAGGCGCTTGTCCGAAACCGCCGATACGGTGCCAAGCGTCTGGGCAAAACAGGAGATGCGATACTCCTCGAGCTGCCAGCGGAACTCCTCGAGTTTCGGGTCAAAGATACCGTGGCGCTGATGCGCCTCCAGGCGACTCTGATACTGCTGCCAGAAACCGGAAAGCTCCTCGGTATGCAGGCGATCACGCGGCAGATTATTGCCCATCTTGTCCAGGCGCATCAGCACCCCGGCCAGATAGCGTGGAAACTGCGCCAGCTGCTCGGGCGCGGTTTCATTGATAAAGCCCGGACGAATCAGCTGCGCCAGCTGATGCTTGATATCGGCGAGCATCAGCGCCAGATCGAAGCTGATCTTGCCCTTCAGTCGCCGTGCGGCCTGATTATAACGCTCGAAAATGGCGTAGAGCTGCCCATCGAGCTCTTCGCCGATGGCGATCAGTTCACTCTTCTGTGCCTCCAGGCGCTGGGCAAATTCGGCTTCGCTGCGCGGCCAGGGTGCGGCCAGAAAACAGCGCCGTGCCGCCAGCGACAGCAGCTCGTCGAGCAGTTTCTTTTTCGGCATCACCGTGGCGGCGTACAGCGCGGTCTGGTTGAACTTCTTCAGTTTCGCGACCAGAAAATCAAAGCCCTGCTTGTGCTGGAGACGGAACAGCCGCGCCAGACCCAGCTCGGTCGCCCGCCGGGCGGCCTCGGCTTCGGCCAGCAGTTTGAGGCTGACCGTATCGCCCTCATCGACCAGCGCCGGGTACAGCTTGAGACAGAGGCCGGCCTTTTTCTGTTCCAGCACCTCGGGCAGGTCACCGAAACTCCAGCGCGTCAGATGCTCCTGCTCCAGCGAATAATCACCCACCGCCTCAAGCCCCGCCTGCGCCTCGTTGCTGAAACGCTCCTTGAGCAAAGCCAGATTGCGCCCCTGCCCGAGCAGTTTGCCCTTGGCATCGCGCACCTGAAAATTCATCAGCAAGTGCGGCTCGAGTGATTCCGGCGCCCAGGCATCGGCCGGAATCCGTACGCCGGTCATCCGCAGCAGCTGATGGGCCAGCGCTTCGGTCAGCGGCAGCTCATCGGCGTTCAGCGCCTGCAACGCGCCACGGACAAAATCGGGCACCGGCACAAAATTCTTGCGCACCGCCTTGGGCAGGCTGCGCACCAGAGCGATGCATTTTTCCTCCAGCATCCCCGGCACCAGCCATTCGAAGCGATGGCGCGGCAACTGCTGCAGAATGCTGACCGGCACCTGCACGCTGACGCCATCCTCGGCATGGCCGGGCTCGAAGTGATACGCAAGGCCCAGCTCATACCCCTGACCGCGCATCTGATCCGGGAACTGCGCCTCGGTGACCGCCTCGGCCTCGTGCTGCATCAGGTAGTCGCGGGTCAGAAACAGCCGCTCGGGGTCCTCGGCTTCGGCCTGCCTGCGCCACTGCTCGAACGTCACCCCGTTATGAATACCTTCTGGAATACGCTCCTGATAGAAGGCAAACAGAGTTTCGGGATCGACGAGAATATCGCGGCGGCGACTTTTCGCCTCAAGCTGATCGACCTCCTCGATCAGCGCCTGATTGTGGCGGAAAAACGGCGCCTGCGAGCTGAACGCGCCCTCGACCAGGGCCTGACGAATAAAGAGCTCACGCCCCAGAACCGGATCGATCGGACCGTAGTGGACCCGACGCCTGGCCACGATAATCAGGCCATACAGACTGACCTGTTCAAAGGCGACCACCTGGGCACGGCGTTTTTCCCAGTGCGGCTCGAAATAGTTGCGCTTGACCAGATGAGCGGCCAGGGGTTCGATCCATTCGGGCTCGATGCGGGCGCAGGTGCGCGCATACAGCCGTGCGGTCTCCACCAGTTCGGCCGCCATCAGCCAGCGCGGCTTTTTCTTGAACAGACTCGATGCCGGGAAGACATGGAACTTGCGATTGCGCGCGCCCAGGTAGTCGGCATCCTTCTCTTCGTAGCGGCTGCCCAGATGGCTCAGAAGGCCTGCCAGCAGCGACTTGTGGATGGCATCGTAGCCTGCCGGCTCCGGATTAAGGGCAAGCTTGACCCCCTTGCAGGCGAGCATCAGCTGGCGGTGCATGTCGCGCCATTCGCGCATGCGCATATAGGAGAGAAATTCCTTCTTGCACAGCTTGCGTAGCTGGGTCTGACTCAGCGTTTCGCGCTGCTCCTCGTAGAACTGCCAGAGGTTGAGGAAGCTGACAAAGTCCGATTCCTTGTCGGCGCGTTCCTTGTGACGCTGATCGGAGGCCTGCTTTTTCTCTGCCGGGCGCTCGCGCGGGTCCTGGATCGCCAGCGCACTGGCGATCACCAGTACTTCGCTGAGCGCCCCCTGATCGGCCGCGGCCAGCAGCATCCGCCCCAGCCGCGGATCGATCGGCAGCTGCGCCAGCTTGCGCCCGAGCGGGGTGATCGTGTGGCGTCGGTCCACCGCCCCGAGTTCCTCGAGCAGCTTGAAACCATCGTTGATCGCCTTGCCTTCGGGCGGATCGATAAAGGGGAAGGCACGAATCTCACCGAGCCCCATACGCAGCATCTGCAGAATAACGGCGGCCAGGTTGGTACGGCGGATCTCCGGATCGGTAAATTCGGGTCGCGACAGAAAATCGGCCTCGTCATAGAGACGGAAACAGACACCGTCGGCAATCCGGCCACAGCGTCCCTTGCGCTGGTTGGCACTGGCCTGGGAGATCGCTTCGATCGGCAGACGCTGCACCTTCGAGCGCACCGAATAGCGGCTGATGCGTGCCTCACCCGGATCGATCACATAACGGATGCCGGGTACGGTCAGCGAGGTTTCGGCGACGTTGGTCGAGAGAATAATGCGCCGCCCCTTGTGCGGGCGAAATACGCGCTGCTGCTCGGCGGCGCTCAGGCGCGCATACAGCGGCAGCACCTCGGTATTTTTCAGATTGGCGTGCTTGAGGGTCTTGTTGAGCTCGCGAATCTCGCGCTCACCGCTGAGAAACACCAGCACATCCCCGAGCAGCGGGTGGGCCCCGCTGCGCTCAAGCGCCTCGATCTCCTCCAGCGCCGCCAGTACGCCCTGGGTCATGCGGCTGTCGTCACTGCCCGCATCGTCCAGATCGAGCAGCGGCCGGTAGTGCACCTCCACCGGGAAGGTGCGCCCGGACACTTCGATAACGGGCGCGTCATTGAAATGGGCGGAAAAACGCTCCAGATCGA
>CAYWUD010000148.1:0-5878 GCA_964461355.1 uncultured Pseudomonadales bacterium
TTCCTGATCGAAAAAACCTCTAAATCATCATAAAGGATAAGCACATTAAAAAATAATTTAAAACCAATCAGGTTTAAGACGGCAGAAAAGTCACCAGACAAAACCATATCAAAATTCAAAAAAACACTTCCAATCCAAAAACAAAATAAACAACAAAATTCACAAGCAAACCAGGATCAAACACCCAAGAACGCATAATGCTTGATTAAACAGGCAACGGCGTCCGCCGTCCTGTTTGTACGCAAGGCTTCAACCAAAGGCTCATGCAGGGGGAAAGTGTCATCCAGAGTGGCGCCACGACTTTTTATTTTTGCCGTCACATGGCGGGGTACCAGCAGTGAATCCCAGGTCTCGAGCATTTTTTTATTATCGCTGCATTCGACCAACACACGATGAAAGCGCGTATCGCAGGCGGCATATTCTTTAAAATTTCTGCTCGCGGTCGCTTGAGCCATCTGCTGTAAAAATCCAGCCATTAATTCTGCGGCACGATCGGATCGAAATCGTTTACTTTGAACTGCGCCGATTTCGATCAGTTGCCTTAACTCATAGATATCCCGCACTTCTTCATCGGAAAACTGCTTTACCCGAGCGCCGGCATTAGGAATCAATTCAAGATAACCGGCCGTGACCAGACACTGGATCGCTTCACGCACCGGAGCCTGGCTGACATTAAGCGCGTTGGCGATAGGAATAACCTTCAAGCGCTCGCCGGGCTCGAGTTCCCCCGAAATGATTTTCTCGTACAGGATGTCACGAACCTGCTCTTTCAGGGAAACCTTGTTAATCTTGGAATTTTCCATTTACACCGTCCATATCAGAGAGAAAACCACCTCAAGCGCAACCGTTTGAGTTGCAGAATGGCTCTTCCAGCCCCCCCTAAATATATTATCGAGAAATAAAGGAGCAACAAACGCGCTTACTCGGAATTGAACAAACGGCTCGATGCCCCCTTACGCCCCATCCGCTGTTGTGTATCTCCCACAAACCAGTTCCACGCCTCGGTGCGCAGTAGCTATAGGGTCCGGGTCAAACGCCAGACCCGTATAGTGCCTGACCACCGGGCATGAGCACCACTCTATAGCGCTTATTGCCGTCACAAGTGACTACCATTGATAGCTGGCACCTACTCCGGCTGCGGTTTCTGAACCTGAGTGACTCACACTCAACTTGATGGTGTATTCATTCTGCTGCCCGAAGTTGGAGCTAAAGCCCAGCGCTTCGCCGATCTGACCACCCGCCGATGACAGACCCAGGCCCAGACCGGAGCGTCCATCGGTTGCCTGCGGCAGCTCGGCCACGGCCAGAGCGCTGAGACTCAGATCCAGCGCCCTGTCGGCCTGACGCCGGTTATGGGCAATATCATGCTGCATCTGCTGCACCTCGTCTGGCGATACCGCATAAGCCTGCTGCTGAGCACTCCACTGCGGCTGCAGTTGTGGTGTCGCTTGAGGAACCACCTGGGGCACCTGCTGCGGTACTTGCTGAGGCACCTTCTGGACAGACGGCTGTGACGCCAGTTGCGGTGCCCGTTGCGGAACAGCCTGTGGAATCAGTTGAGGCACCTGCTGCGGCACCTGGTTCGGCGCCTGCTGTAGAGATGGCTGCGCGACCAGCTGGGGTGTCAATTGCGGCATGGCCTGGGGTACTGCTTGGGGGACTTGATGCGGTACTTGGTTCGGCTGCCGTTGTGGCTGAGGTTGCGGCTGCAGCTGGGTAACCGGCATCTTGACCATTTGGTCGCCTCCCGGGATACGCCCCAGCACCGGGTCGATACTGCCATCGGCATGAATCACACCGAGCTGCTGCCATTGCGCCACATCGGCGTTGGTCTGGTAGTTTTTTATACCGCCGTTGGCATTCACGAGCACGTAGCCCGAAAAGGCGTTGGGGTCTGTACTCGCAGCAGCAGCAAGCGGCAAGACTGTCAGTAAGGCAATGGCTAATTTTTTCATGATGTTCCCCTGTTCAACCTAGTTCCAACCGAGACGGTCGGACTCGCTAACGCTTAAACAAAATATATTATCGATAATGTTTAATCGCTAAACGCGCTTACCCAGTCTTACAAACAGGGCTTAATGATCCCTTACGCCTAAATTCCCCTTGATCCGTGCTCCTGGCCACACAAGCTGACGTCCATATATCTAGCGTGCAACAAAGCACCACTAACTATCGCAAGCCGATATAAGCTATTGCTCGCATATGTGCAATGAGACTCCCTAGACTGGTAGAAGACCTTCAGCCACTTGAGACTTTCCGCTCGCTTCATCCAGCAGAGGAGGCCACGGCAATGACTTCTGCAGAGGTTCGCGCCCTGGACGGCAGCCTGAAAACCCTCAGCCAGCAGCAGCTTGATGAGCTAGGCAGCCAGTTACGCGGCTATCTGGTACTGCCAGTCGACGCCCACTACGACTTTCACCGCCAGATCTGGAACGCCATGATCGATCGTCATCCGGCACTGATCGTGCGCTGTCAGGGCTGCAGTGATGTGGTAGCCGCCATCAACTTCGCTCGCCAGCACCAGCTGCTGTGCTCGATTCGCGGCGCCGGACACAATATTGCCGGCAAGGCCCTATGTGACGAGGCCATGCTGATTGACCTCGAGCCGATGAACAGCGTCCTGATCGACCCGACGACACAGACCGCGCTGATCGGACCCGGTGCCACCCTGGGCGATATCGATCACGAAACCGCACTCCATGGTCTGGCCCTGCCGGTCGGCATCAACTCCACCACCGGTATTGCAGGACTCACTCTGGGCGGCGGATTCGGTTGGCTAAGCCGCTCCCACGGACTGACCATCGACAATCTGATTGCCGCCGAAGTCGTCACCGCCGCAGGCCAGCGCATCTGGTGCAGCAACCACCAGCATCCCGATCTGTTCTGGGCCGTGCGTGGTGGCGGCGGCAATTTCGGCGTCGTGACCCTGTTCGAGTTCAAGTTGCACCCGATCGAGTCACAGCTGATGGCAGGACCTGTGGTCTATCCCTTCGAACAGGCCGAAACCGTCCTCAAGGCGTACCGTGATTTCTGTGCCGAGGCGCCCGAAGAACTGACGGTCTGGGCCGTGATGCGCGATGCGCCGCCACTGCCCTTTTTGCCTGAGGCCGTGCATGGCACCCGGGTACTGATTCTGGTCGGTCTTTATAACGGTCCCGCCACCAAGGGGGCCGCGGCTCTCGCGCCACTGAAAACCTTTGGCACACCGCTCGGCGAGGGGATCGGCCCGTGTCCTCTGGTCGCCTTTCAACAGGCGTTCGATCCGCTGCTCACCCCCGGCGCGCGCAATTACTGGAAGTCGCACAACTTCACCGCACTCGGTGACGCACTGATCAGCCAGCTGATCAGCCATGGCGCGAATCTGCCGAGCCCGCAATCGGAAATCTTTATCGCGCAGATGGGCGGCGCAACAAACCAGGTCGCTCCCGATGCCACCGCCTACCCCCACCGCGATGTGGAATTCGTGATGAACGTGCACACGCGCTGGCAGGAGCCGGCCGATGACCGTACCTGTATCGATTGGGCGCGCGCCTTCTACAAGGCTACCGAGCCCTTCGCAACCGGCGGGGTGTATGTCAATTTCATCAGCGAGGATGAAGACCGCGTGCAGGGCGCCTACGGGGCCAACATGCAGCGTCTGGCCGCGATCAAGGCGCAGTATGATCCGGAAAACTTCTTCCGGCTGAATCAGAACATTGCCCCGCGCTGAAGCAATGCTGCGCATGCGGTCCGCAAGGGCGGCATGCGCAGCAAAAAACAGGAGTCAGCAGTATTTTCGTTATGCCAGCAACGGTTGCAGTTTTAACAGCAGCAGGGCTATGGACGCGCCGGTCACAACCGCCAGCGTCAACAGCATGCCGTACACCCTGAGCCTCAGAGGTTCTGGCTCCTGGGTCAGTCCCCGTGCATGAAGCAGGCGCCCTGCAAGCAGTGCAATACCCAGCCCATGAACCAGCATCAGCGGCGCCCCCTGGGACTCAAGAAGCGCCAGCAGCAGCAAGGCTAACGGTACATACTCGGCGAAATTGGCCTGCGCGCGTATTGCCCGGCGCAGCAGAACTTGGCCGCCCGAACCGAGCGCCACCCGAAAACGCCGGCGCAGACGGATCACCCTCAGACTCAGCAGCACAAAACCAAGCCCGAGCAGGGCCGCGTAGATAACCGTGACCATACTCAGCGCTCCTGCTCCGGGTGCGGCCCCGGAGGCTCGGGCACCGCAGGATGATCACCAGCCACGGTCACAGCCCGCTCGGCGGGCGGCTCGGTTGCTGCAGCGGCCTGACGCGCCTTCTGCCAGAACTCGCCCGCCCGTGCGACCGCGCGTCCGAGCAGACTGCTGTCTGCATAGTGCCCGTCGGCATCACGGGTTCCGGCGGCCACGCCAGTCAGCAGTTCCAGCGCTTCCTCGATCCGGGTCAGCGCATAGAGATGAAAATCGCCCCGGGCGCAGGCCTCCCACAGCTCGTCACTGAGCATCAGTTCACTGGCGTTGCTGGCCGGAATCAAGACCCCCTGCTCACCGGTGAGCCCGGCCTGCTGGCAGCAGCGGAAAAAGCCTTCGACCTTTTCGTTGACCCCGCCGATCGCCTGGATATGGCCGTGCTGATCGATCGATCCGGTAATGGCCAGCTGCTGGTCGATGGGCGCCCCGGCCAGCGCCGAAATCAGACAGCAGAACTCGGCCGCCGAGGCCGAATCGCCATCGATACCGCCGTAACTCTGCTCGAAACAGATCGACGCGCTGATCGCCAGCGGGTGATCGAGCTGCAGCAGATGGCGCAGCAGCCCGCCCAGAATCTGGAAGCCCTTGGTATGAATCTCGCCCGATAGGGACGCCTCGCGCTCGATATTGATCAGCCCGGCACTGCCGGCACTGACGCTTGCGGTCAGGCGTCCGGGAATACCGTACAGCACGCTGCCGCTCTGAATCACCGCCAGCGCATTGATCTGTCCGACCACCGCGCCCTGGGTCTGGATCATCACCGTTCCCGACGCCAGGTAGTCGCGAAAACGCTCCGCCGGCAGACTGCCGCGCTCGGTACGCCGCTTGACGGCGGTGCGTACATGCTGGGCATCGACTTCGAAACATTGCTCTTCGGCCGCCAGAAACGAGGCCTCGCGGGCAATATCGGCAATCAGGCCGAAACGCGCGCTCATGCGCTGGGGACGACCGGCCATGCGCACCGAACGCTCGATCAGGGCGCCGACGGCAGCCCGGGAAAAGGGCCTTAACCCCTCGGACTGCACAATGGCTGCGACCGCCTGGGCATACTGGGCGATATGGTCGGCCGAAGCCTCGATCTGCGGATCGATATCGGCCAGCACCTTGAACTCGTTGCTGAACTCCTGATCGTAATAGCTGAGCAGCGCATAGGTCTGCGCATCACCGATCAGAATTACGCGCAGATCCAGCTTGATCGCCTCGGGTTGCAGGAAGTTATACGGCCGCAGCCAGCCGAGTTCGCTGGGCACGATTTCCAGCTGCCCGCAGCGCAGAATGCGCATCAGATGCCGCCAGGCACCCATTTCGGTCAGCAGATCATGCACCTCCATCACCAGGTAGCCGCCATCGGCACGCAACAGGGCGCCGGCGTGGATGCTGCGATAGTCACTCGGCCGCACCTGCGGGCCGCTCCAGTCAAGATCCACCGAACCCAGCAGATTGGTCAGGCTCGGGTTGTTTTCCACCACCACCGGTTTGAGGTCATCGTCGTTGTGCTCGATCAGAATATTGACGTCATAACGCTCATGGGGATCGAACTCGCTGGCATCGCCACCGACCCGGTGCTCGAGTACATCCTCGATCAGCCCGTCGAGGTAGGCTGGGACGCCGTCATGGCCAAAGTTCAAACGGATATCGGCACAGGCCTGCAGGAGT
>CAYWUD010000149.1:0-2175 GCA_964461355.1 uncultured Pseudomonadales bacterium
CAACAAGGAATAGGGTCATGGGTTTTGTGCAGCTTACAAAAATTAAGCTTTATTTCGGAGAACGTACTATATTTTCCGATCTCTCTTTACAACTCAACGAATCTTCCAAGGTATCTTTAACAGGTCCTAACGGAAGCGGAAAATCTAGTTTAATGAAGGTAATTGCGGGAGAATTAGAGCCACAGGAAGGGCTTGTATCAAAAACTCCCAACATGAGAGTTGTATACCTCCCCCAAACAGGTATTACCTATAAAGATCAAACTCTACAGTCTGTAGGAAACTCAGCATTTTCCTACTTAGATAGCCTTGCAAAAAGTATTCAGGATATAGAGGCTAAACTAAAAATAGCAAAAGAGGAGAATACCTACACACAAAACCTTCTAGAGGAGCACCACACCCTTCATGAGAAGTTACTTCAATCTTCCTACTACCGTAGAGAGGAGATGATTTCAAGAGTATTTCTTGGCCTAGGGTTTTCCCAAGCTGACCTACAACGAACCTGTAGCGAGTTTTCTGGTGGCTGGCAAATGCGTATAGCCCTTGGTAAGGTGTTACTTGAAGAGCCAGACTTGATGCTGCTTGATGAGCCTACAAACTACTTGGATTTAGAAGCACGCCTCTGGCTAGAAGGTTTTCTTTCAACCTTCTCTGGGGGAACAATGGTTGTATCCCACGATAGAGACTTTCTGGATGCTATTACAAAAGATGTGTATGACATAGACCAGGAAAGCATTGTTACGTACAAGGGTAACTACTCTTCCTACTTAATAGCTAGGCAAGAACGGATTAAGCAGCTAACCAAAGAGAAAGAGCGACTAGATAGAGAAAAAGGGCGAATTCAGGATTTTATAGAACGATTTAGAGCTACCGATTCAAAGGCTGCACAGGTGAGGGATCGAGTGAAAAAGTTTGAAAAGATGAAGGATATTATTATTCCAGAAACTCGCCAAACAATACACTTCTCTTTTCCCCACCCACCACGATCAGGAGATAATGTGCTGGAAATTTGCAACTTGGGTAAATCCTATGGATCAAACCAAATTTTCCAAAATGTGAACCTCCATGTGTCTCGTGGTGATAGGATTGTTCTTTTGGGGAAGAATGGTGCAGGAAAATCTACACTTATGAAAATACTAGCTGGTAAGCTTGATTATGAAGAGGGGTCTCTCCAATGGGGAACAAAGGTATTCCCCGGATACTTTTCCCAAGAGAGTGACCTACCCCGTGGCTTACAGGTATACGATGCAGTAGAAGAAGTTGCCCCCTCAGAAATGGTTCCTAAGATTCGATCTATTTTAGGATCATTTCTTTTTTCAGGAGATGATATGTATAAAGAGACTGGATATTTGAGCGGAGGTGAAGAGAGCCGACTACGCCTTCTTAGGCTTCTTCTTAAACCAGTAAACCTCCTCATTCTTGATGAGCCTACAAACCATTTAGATCTTCAGTCCAAGGAGATTCTGCTCAAAGCACTTAAGGAGTTTGAAGGAACTCTGATTTTTGTATCCCATGACCTCTATTTTATTAAAGCCCTTGCAAACAAGATTTTTCATATGGACCAGAAGCCACCCACCCTGTACCAAGGTGATTATCAGTACTTTCAATGGAAATCTACACAACAAGAAACTAGAGAGACACAAACCACTACCGTACAACGAGAAGATCAGGAAACTGTATCTGAGGGTAAGTTAAGCCACCAAGAGCAGAAAGAGAGAAAAAACAAAATTCAGCGACTTGAACGACGAGAGCTAGAACTTACAGAGCAACTTGAGCAGCTAGAAATTGATCAAGAGATCCTTAAAAAACAGCTAGAACAGCCAGAGGTGTACAGCGATCCTACAAAAGCAAGAGATGTAGAGCTAAGACTACAAGAAGGTACACTGAAAATAGCAGAAATTCACGATGATTGGGAAGCTGCTATGGTTGAACTTGAAGAGCTGAAGTAATATAGTAATAGTATGTTTCAATTAAAATCTTGCAAGCATACAGGTTGTGCTCATTTTGCAGTCCACTCTAGCGACTACTGCTTTATTCATAGTCCAAACAGAGATGATCTTGCTAAGCATACAGAAGCCATATTCACTCCCGATGCAGAAATAAACTCATTTTCAATGGGACACAGCTTGCTGAAGGATAAAGTATGTACAAACTCTCGTATTCTAGCATCTAATCTAT
>CAYWUD010000149.1:2185-5876 GCA_964461355.1 uncultured Pseudomonadales bacterium
GGGTCTTTCTTTAGGCTATGTTTTTTCCAATTTTCCCACTTCTACAACTGCTCTTTTAAGGATTGTACCATTCACTACTCTATCTTTGCAGGGTCAACCTTTGATAACTGTGACTTTACGGGGTCCGATATTCTTCATACAAACTTTGAGGGTATCACCGCTTCAAAAACTCAGTTTAGTGATACAGATCTCTACTACTCAAACTTTGTAAGTTCAGACCTTCATAAGGTTGATTTTATTGACTGCAACCTAAAGAAAACAGATTTCTACAACTCAAAACGTGAAGAGGTAAACTTTAAATACTCTAACGTAGAAGAGGCTCACTTTGAGAGGAGGGAGAAAATATGAAACTTCTCATAGGGTGCCACTTTAGTGTGGTAGGTTTTTCAAACTCCTATCTCATTGGGTTTCAAGATAGAGAGACCTATGGAAACAGTGCAATCTGTGTAGATCCTGGCGTTATGACGGTAGAACTCCTTAACTTAATTACTCACCATAAACTAGAAATTTCCCATGTGCTTATTACCCATAGGCACAAGTCTCATATTCAAGGTCTTAATACCCTGTGCAGAGTGTACCCTGGGGTAAAGATTTATAGCAATAAATCAATACCAAACAGTAACCACCCTACATACATTTTAGATGATGGAGATACGTTAAACCTCTCGGGCATTGAGGTTACAGCAGTATCCGTACCGGGTCACTCTATAGACTCAATGGTATATAAAATAGATGATGCCCTATTCACAGGAGACACGCTTATGTCTGGTAGAATTGGATCTACCAGTGGGAGCCTAGAACAGGCACTTCTCTTAAAATCTATTTACGAGAAGCTCTACCCTCTGCCTAATCACTGTCCTATATTTCCTGGACACGGAGCTCCGTCGACCCTTGGTATAGAGAGAATGTTTAACCCTTCAACAATGGTTCTTAATAAGTTAAAAAATGGTATTGATACAACTACTCTAATCTCTTAAGGTACTTGGCAAATCTTTCTGGCTCTGGAGCTGAAAATGTGGTAGGTTCAGTATGCCCTGGAATAGTAATTTTTAATTCTAGAGCGTGAAGCATAAGAGAGCTTGTATCCTTAGGTTTCCCATATATAGGATCTCCCACAATAGGACAACCCATGTGTTTGGCATGGACTCGAATCTGATGAGTTCTTCCTGTCTTGGGAAAAAAGTATACCAGAGAGTAATTTTCATAAGATTGATCAATACGGTAACTGGTTATTGCCTCTTTTCCCTGATGGGTGCTAACGGTAAAGCGTTGTCGGTCCCAACGGTGACGAGTATGTAAAGTCTCAATAATACCCCTCTTCTTCTTGGGAGTACCATGAACAATAGCAATATACGTTTTTTCTGTGGTCCGTGCTTTAAATTGATCTGCTAAAAAAGCTTGGGCTTCAGGATTTTTTGCCATAATAATTACGCCAGAGGTATCCTTATCTAACCTATGCACAACTCCCGGTCGTAGGTTACCATCAGTAAATCGCTCCTCCATACCATTACAATAGTAAAGAACACCTTGAATGAGGGTATCTTGAAAGTGCCCAGGTGCAGGATGAACAACTACCCCTTGCTCCTTGTTAATCACAAGAACATTCTCATCTTCATATAAAATAGCAAGAGGAACATAGGCTGGCTCAATATTTGGCTGAGGCAATTCATAGTATTGACAGCTAAGCATATCTTCTGGTTTTACCGTATAAGATGGCTTTACTGTACTCTCTCCTACCAGAAAGGATGGATTCATCTGCTGTAGCTGACTACGAGATACTCCTAGGTACTCTGCAACAACCTTATCTATCCGAACTCCACCCTCATCTGCAGAAAAAGAGATAATCTGAGGACTACTTTGACTCACTAATCTGTCCTAAAAGAAAGTCAAATAAAGCAATGCCCGCAGCTACACCCACAGTGTAGTAGGCACGATTCAATAAATCTTTATTGGTAAGAGGAGGAGGATTAAAACCATTAGAAATCTGCCGATTAGCTTCGGTTCCTATAACAACCAAGAGTGCAGAAATAGGAATTGCTCCAAAAAAGATAGACTCTGCACGTCTCAGCTTATGAAGACCAGAGGAAAACTCCTCCATCTCATAGGGAATAGGATCTTCTTCTACCGTAACACGAGGCTCTTCCTTCTCAGCGTGCAACTCCTCAAACATGGTAACAGACTCTTCTGATGGCATACTAGTGACGGCACTAAATAGAGGCGTGGTAACCATACTTACCAGAGTAAAACAGAGTAAAAAGACAAAGACCTTTTTCATACATACCTCCGAGGACCAAAAAGCGAAGACCCTACTCGAACAAGAGTAGCACCCTCCTCTATAGCTATTTCAAAATCGCCACTCATTCCCATTGATAGATCTAAGTGCTTTCTATAGGAAAACTCATGACACACTTTTTCACGTAACTGATAAAGAGATTGAAAAGAACGTCTCACATCTGACTCATTGCCTCCCAAAGGCCCTATAGTCATAAAGCCACGCAGGGACAAGTGAGATGAATCCAGAATTTCTTCAGTAGCCCTAAGGCAATCTTGAGTATGCAGAAACCCAGCCTTAGTCTCCTCTCCTGATGTGTTATACTCAATCATAACTTCCATAATTTTATGATGTTTCTGAGCAATACGATCAACCCTATTAATAAGTTTAAGAGAGTCAATTGATTGAATACAGGAAACAAGAGGAACAACCTTGTGAACCTTATTGCTTTGGAGTTGTCCAATCATATGTACTTCACAACGAAATGGAGGATTATGAAATTTTTCTTCAACCTCTTGCACTCGATTTTCACCAAAAAGAGTAACCCCACAACTGTGTAATAGTTGAATTTCATCAAGTGTCCGTGTTTTAGTAACACCCATAAGAGTGATCTCCGATAACTCTCGGTGAGCCTTATCGGCAGCCTTTTGCATGCGGTGACGTATATCGGATACCCGTTTTTCCATCTCTTCCATAGGGTTACTATACCGTTTTTTTACAGAGAACACAAGTTAACGAGGAACTCTTCGGCGGTGAGAAACTACACTTTTCTGAAGAACTACTTCTTCTTTCCTTTTTTTCTGCTAAATCGCACCATTTTATCGTAAAGAGGCTTTCCTTGACTGGACTCAATAATCGTATCAACAAACTCTTTTTCTACCTCAACAGTAGTCTCAAAGTTCTGAATTTCAATATGACCAATATCAATTTTTCGATTTCTAGTATTTGCGTTAATGTAGTTAATAATGTCACGCGGGTGAGCTCTATCTTTCTTTCCTACGTTAAGAGTAATGGCAATAAGATCTCTGTTTGCATCGCCACGCTGTTTACGAGGAGCTCGCTGCTGTCCATCAAGTTGTCCTTGGTACCGTTGACGTTTCCCATCATCTCCACGGGATCTTCCCCCTCGTCGGTACTCACCAGTAGCAGATCTTCCTCCACGGTCTCTACGCCCATCACCACGATCTCTACGAGAGGACTTCACTGGAATATCTAAATCTTTTTTACCCTGATAATAGGATAAAAACCTGTTGAACTCTACGGAGATAACTCGCTTAATAATGTCATCACGAGAAAGGTCTGATAAAGTTTCATTAATAACATCTAAGTACGGTCGAATACTTTCATGATCAACCTCTGCATTTCTTAAACTCTCAATAAGATCCATAAGCTGCACTTGACAAATATCATTTCCCGTAG
>CAYWUD010000150.1:0-5866 GCA_964461355.1 uncultured Pseudomonadales bacterium
GAGCCACTCCTGCTTGAGTTCAGCAGCCTGCTCGCTCAGTCCCGCCGCGATCGGTGCACTGGCCTCGGCCAGATCCATGGTGCGGTTGGCCGCCTGTTCCGTCATCCGGGTAACGTAATCGAGGCGCTCGGAGGCATCCGCCATCTGTGACATCTTGGCGTTCGCTTCTACAGAACGCGTTTCGATATCAAAATTCTTGATCGATTCGTGCAACGCCCGGGTCAGGCGCCCAACTTCCTGAAACAGGTTGCGATCGCGCACTTCATTGAGGCGATTGACCAGCGCCAACGCCTCGGACATCTGCCCGCTTTCGAGCAGCTGCATCATTTCTTCAGCAGAGGCACGAAACTCTTCGGATGGAATGGGACCGCCCTGCTCTTGCTCGTGACTAGCCATGCGGATCAGCCCCCTGCGTCTACGCGCTCAAAGATCTTTTCAATTTTTTCTTTCAGTACCTGTGCAGTAAACGGCTTGACCACATAACCGTTTACGCCCGCCTGTGCGGCTGCAATGATCTGATCACGCTTGGCCTCGGCGGTTACCATCAGGACCGGCAAAGATGCCAGCTTGGCATCGGCTCGAACATGCTTGAGCAGCTCGATACCGGTCATACCCGGCATATTCCAGTCGGTCACCAGAAAATCGAAATTACCGCTTTGCAGCATCGGCAAGGCAGTCTGGCCGTCATCGGCTTCCATGGTGTTGCTAAACCCAAGATCGCGCAGCAAGTTCTTGATGATGCGCCGCATAGTGGAAAAATCGTCCACTATGAGGATCTTCATGTTTTTATCCAAGTTGGCCTCCAGAGTTCTGATGACGGCACTTTCCTCCGTGGAAAGCTAACCATCTGGCGCTATTACAAAATGCGCTATAGAACAGTCTAGTCATTAGGTTGTTAGCTGCCAGTCGCTCAAGCGGGCACGAAGTCGTGCCACAGCCTGCGAGTGAATCTGCGAAACGCGCGACTCGCTGACCTCCAGTACGGCCCCGATCTCCTTGAGATTGAGTTCGTGCTGATAATAAAGACCGAGCACCAGACGCTCGCGCTCGGGGAGCCGGTCGATCGCCTGACTGAGCTGCTGCTGGAACTGCTCGCGTTCCAGACCTGCCAGCGGTTTTCCCAGCCCCTTGTCGTCTATCGGAGGCTGATGACCCTCCTCTTCCTGCCAGGAATCAAGGCTGAAGAGCTGGGCACCACGGACATCGGCGAGCCGATCATAATAGTCATCCAGCTCAAGTCCTAGTGCTTTCGCAATTTCTTGATCTGTAGCCTCACGCCCCAGCCGGGCCTCTAGAACGCTGATTGCCTCGGAAATACGGCGTGCTTCGCGATGTACCGAACGGGGCACCCAATCGCCACGACGCATCTCGTCGATCATCGCCCCGCGAATACGAATCCCGGCATAGGTTTCAAAACTGGCACCCTTGTCCGGATTGTACTGACTGGCCGCTTCCATCAGGCCCAGCATGCCCGACTGCACCAGATCATCGAGCTGCACACTGGGGGGCAAACGGCCCATCAGGTGATGAGCGATCCGTTTGACCAGATCACTGTACTGCCTGACCAGCTCGGCACCACCGTCTCCGCGCACGGATCGGTAAGCATCAAGCCCGCGATTCGAACGCGCGATCATCAGGACCCCGCACCAACGGCCAGCAGACTTTCAGCAAAGAACTCAAGCTGCCCCCGCGAGCCGGTCGGCAACGGGAACTGATCCACCTTCTGGGCGATCCCCTTCAACGCCAGAGCCGCAGGTGAGCGCGGGTAGGCCTCGAGCACCGCCTTCTGGCGCTGCACGGATTTACGAACATGTTCATCTATCGGCACGGCGCCGAGATACTGAAGGGCAATTTCCAAAAATCTGTCGGTCACGCTTAAAAGCTTGAGGTACAGCTGACGCCCTTCCTGGGGGGTACGCACCATATTGGCCACCATATGGAAGCGATGCACCCCGTATTCACGATTGAGCAGCTTGATCAGGGCGTAGGCGTCGGTAATGGATGTCGGCTCATCATTGATGACCACCACGACCTGCTGCGCCGCCTGCACGAAACTGGTCACCGATTCCGAAATCCCGGCTGCGGTATCGACGATCAACACATCGATCTGATCAGAAAGCTCGCTGAATGCGGTAATGATGCCCGCATGTTCACGGGTAGAAAGATTGACCAGCCGCTGCACACCACTCGATGCCGGAATAATCTTGACCCCTTCAGGGCCGGTCAGCTGGATATCCACCAGAGAGCAGCGACCCTCCAGCACATCGGCCAGGGTCAGGCTCGGTTTGAGCCCCAGCAACACGTCAACATTGGCCAGACCAAGGTCGGCATCGAGCACAGTGACTCGACGCCCCATCTTCGCCAGCGCGATGGCCGTATTGACCGACACATTGGTCTTGCCAACGCCGCCCTTGCCGCCTGTGACTGCAATTACCTGAACCGGTCTCGTTAATGCCATATACAATCCTAATCGTTTCAGACCACATGCGAACTTCGGCCCGCCATCACTCCGGCAAAGCCGTCGATCAGGTTCTGATCATGCTCCGACGCCGCCCGTCCCAGCGAAACCGCCTGCGAAATCAGCTGGTGACGCCGAGCGGCGGCAATATCCTCCGGTATCAGCTGACCGTCACAGACGTAACTGATCGGCAGCTGATAACGAATCGCCACACTCAGCGCACCGCCAAGCTGCGCCGCCTCATCCGTCCGGGTCAGCACCAGGCCTGCCAGACGTGTACGGCTGTGGCAATGATAGGCCGCCTGCAGCACTTCTCGCTGGCTGGTACAGGGTAACACCAAATAACTGCGTACCATCGGGCGCACCTGCTCAAGCATCGCTAACTGTAGTTTATGCTCGGCCGAGCTCGGCTGCAGCCCGGCGGTATCAATCAGAACCAGCTTTTTACTGGATAGCTGGTCCAGCGCCTGCTGCAGCTCTTCCTGGTTGTTGGCAAGATGCAAGGGCACCGACAGAATACGGGCCAGCCCCTGCAGCTGCTCATAAGCGCCCAGACGATAGGTGTCGGTCGTGATCAGGCCCACCTGATCGGCGCCATGCTCAAGCACAAACCGCGTCGCCAGTTTGGAAATGGTTGTCGTCTTGCCCGAACCGGTCGGACCGACCAGAGCAAAGACTCCGCCGCGCGCTACCAGATCATAGCGTGGAGTATGCAGTAAACTGGAAAGTTCGCCCAGTACCTGTTTCCAGGCCCCGGCCAGATCCGCGTGCGCCACCGTTTTCTGTGACAGCTGATCACAGAGCTCCGGTGAAAAACCGCAGCCCGAGAGCTTGCGCCAGAGCTTGGCCTGAATCGGACTGCGACGGCTGAACTGGCCCCAGGCCATATCCCCCAGCTGCTGCTGCAGAAGATCGCGCATCAGTTTCAGCTCGGAGCGCATCAGCGCCAGCTCATCGCGCTCTGCCTGAATCTGGGCACGCTCAGCGCGAGGCGGCTCGACAAAATCGGGCTCATTCGCCTCATCAGCCATCAGCGCATATTGACGGGCACCGCTGGTGGTCGTGGCATTGGCTGCCGGACGCACCGGCTGCTCGCCCAGCAACTGCCGCGGTTTGGCCTCGATACCCGGCGTCATTATTTTGGCACGCGCCTGCGCCAGCGCATCGTCCAGAGCTTTTTTCTCCTCCGACGACAGCGGCTTGCGGCGCAGCGGCTCGGCTTTGGCAGCAGACTGCAGCGGAGCACCCCGGCCGTCATCAACCAGCACTTCAACGCCACCGGCCACGGACTGCTGCTGCAGGATCGTGGCATCCGGACCTACGCTGTCACGAATCTCCCGCAACGCGTTGCGCATATCCGCTGCAAAAATTCGTCGTATCGCCATGATCAGGTCGCCTCATGCTCGCGTCAGCTCGTACCCACGTTTGCCGTGATCGTGACCTGACGGTTATCCGGAATCTCCTGATAGCTCAACACATGCACATTCACGCCTGCCATACGACAGAACCGCGCCAGTGCCGGTCGAATCAGGGCTGCCACCAGCAGGATCGCCGGTTGTCCGGCAAGTTCCTGACGCTGAGCAGCATCTTGCAGTGAGACTTGCAATTTCTCTGCCATAGTCGGCTCTAGAATCAAACTTTCATCGGCGGGCGCGCCCTGCTGCATCGATTGATGCACCGTCTGCTGCAACACCTGTTCAAGCTGCGGCGCGACCGTGATCACCGGAATCTCGCCGTCGGAACCAACCAGGTTCTGAATAATCGAGCGCCGCAGCGCAACCCGCACCGACTGGGTCAGCGTGACCGGATCCTTGCTCTGACCACCGGCCTCGGCCAATGCCTCGGCAATGGTACGAATATCGCGGACCGGCACCTTCTCCAGAAGGAGGTTCTGCAGCACCTTCAGCAGCACGCTGGTCGCCACCCGTGCCGGCAGCTCTTCGGCCAGTTTCGGACTGGTACGCGCCAGCAGCTTGAGCATCTGCTGCACCTCGTCGTGCCCGAGCAATTCGTGCGCATGCGCAAATAGCAGCTGATTGAGATGGGTCGCAACCACGGTAGAGGCATCAACCACCGTATAGCCCATGGTCTGGGCCTGCTCCTTGCGGCTGGGTTCGATCCAGATCGCATCGAGCCCGAAGGCCGGATCCTTGCCGGAAATGCCGTCCAGCTGGCCGAATACCTGGCCCGGATTAATGGCCAGATCACGATCGGGGTGCACCTCGGCTTCGGCAATCGGCACGCCCATCAGCGAGATACGGTACACATTCGGCATCAGATCTAGGTTGTCACGGATATGCACCGTGGGGATCAGGAATCCAAGCTCCTGTGACAGTTTCTTGCGCACCCCCTTGATGCGGCTGAGAAGCTGTCCGCCCTGATTCTTGTCGACCAGCGGGATCATCCGATAGCCGACTTCAAGCCCCACCATATCGACCGGCTGCACGTCATCCCAGCCGAGCTCCTTGATTTCCGGGGCTGGCGGCGGCGACAACGCAGGCCCTGCCGGCGCCCCACCACCCGCGCCTGCAGGCGCAGGCCCGCCACCGGAAGGCGCACCGGCACCAGCCACGGTCGGCTGTTGCTGACGCTTGTAAATCAGCCAGGAACCGGCTGCGGCCAGTGAACCCAGGCCAAGAAACGCGGTATGCGGCATGCCGGGCACCAGCCCCATGACGATCAGAATACAGGCGGCCACCCCCAAAGAGCGCGGGTTGCCGAACATCTGGCTGCCAACCTGGCTGCCCATATCCTCGGATTCGGATACCCGGGTCACCATGATCGCCGCCGCAGTGGAGAGCACCAGCCCGGGAATCTGCGCCACCAGACCGTCACCGATGGTCAGCAGCGAATATTTCTGCAGCGCATCACCGAACTCCAGCGCATGCTGCATGGTACCGATCAACAGACCGCCGATAATGTTGATCGCCAGAATCAGCAGGCCCGCCACCGCGTCACCGCGCACGAACTTGCTGGCACCGTCCATGGAGCCGTAGAAATCGGCCTCCATGGTGACTTCGGAGCGCCGGGAACGGGCATCATCCTGACTGATCAGACCGGCATTCAGGTCGGCATCGATCGCCATCTGCTTGCCCGGCATCGCATCCAGGGTAAAACGGGCGCTCACCTCGGAAATACGTCCGGCACCCTTGGTGACCACCACAAAGTTGATGATCACCAGAATCATGAAGACGACCATACCGACCACATAGTTGCCGCCGATCACCACTTCACCGAACGACTCGATCACCTTGCCGGCCGCATCGCCACCGGCGTGTCCATACAGCAGCACCACCCGCGTAGAGGCCACGTTCAGCGCCAGGCGCAGCAGGGTCGAAACCAGCAGAATGGTAGGAAAAACAGCAAAATCGCGCGGACGCATTGCATACACACTGACCGACAACACGA
>CAYWUD010000151.1:0-5798 GCA_964461355.1 uncultured Pseudomonadales bacterium
GCTACCGATGACGACACCACGATTGATGAGCCGGTCACACCCCAGTCCGACATGCCTCAAGCCATCACTGAAAACACTCCGGAGACAGCATCCGAGCTCGGCGAAGACGATGACAGCGATCCAGAATGGCTGCAGGTAGCGGCCAATGACGGTCACAACACGCACGCCGATCCTCTGCTCGACGCCAACATCTACCTCGTATACGGCCGTCTCGATGAAGCCGACCGCCTGCTGGCAAAGGCGCTGCACAATGAACCCGAACGGGTCGACCTGCGCCTGCTGCAGCTGAAGCTCTATCAGCAGCAGAACGACCGTCAGCGCTTCGAGGATGCGGCCAATCAGCTTGAACCCCTGGCCGATGAGTACGAACGCCGCCAGATCGGCCAGTTGCGCGACAAATTTCCAAACGTCTGATCCCTAAGATACCTACCCGCCCCCATGGCTTTGGCTACGGGGGCTTTTTTCTGCATCCACACTGCCCTAGAGCAAAGATGAACCGTGCATGAACAGTCGTTCATCATCCCTTGTCGCCCCCGTACAGGCTCTTCATACTGCCGCCAACAACCGATCAAGGAGAATCCGCTTGACCCGATCCACATCACTGCTCTCGACCCTGGTCCTCGGCATCCTGCTGGCCCTGTCTCCGGTCGATGCCGAAGCCAAACGCCTTGGCGGCGGCAAATCCTTTGGCAAAAGCTACAGCACACCCAAGCAGTCGCCGTACACCAGTACGACCCAGCAACAGCAGACCACCACAACCAGCAAGCCCAAATCCAGCCTCGGCGGCAAGGGCATGCTCGCCGGACTGCTGGCCGGCGGCCTTCTGGGCGCTCTCTTCTTCGGCGGCGCCTTCGAAGGACTGCAGATCATGGATATGCTGGTGATGGCACTGATCGCCTTTATTGCATTCCGCCTGATCCGTCAGTTCAGTGCCGGACGACAACCGGCCACTGCGCAGGGGCCACAGAACTGGCAGCAGCGCGCCCAGCCGGAAGTCAGTCCGATACCCACACAGGGCGGTTTCGGTGGCACGTGCGCACATCCGGCCGGCGCCGATCTGCCGCCGGACTTCAACCTGAATCAGTTTCTTGAAGAAGCCAAGGGGCACTACCAGCAGCTGCAACAGATCTGGGATCAGAAGGACTACACCGCCCTGTCCAGCTATGTGTCGCCGGAGCTGCTGCAGGCCCTGAAGGCCGAACGTGAACAGTGTCCGGGCAACAACCGCACCGAGGTCGTGTCGGTACAGACCGAGCTGCTACGCGCCGAGCGCATCGGTGATGACGCCAGCCTCAGCATCCGATTCCATGGCTGGATCCGCGAAGACCAGGATGACGTCACCGGCTTCAACGAAGCCTGGCATCTGCAGCGGCCCTGGAATCAACCGGGCAACTGGGTCATTGTCGGCATCCAGTCTCTGGACGACTGAACCAACGCGGGCCACGGCCCGCGTTTTTTTGCCAGAGCCCCCGTCACTCAAGGGTTCATCCCATTGATTTAGGTAGAGCTACCTATGTATATGCTCACCTTTAGACCGCATCATTCCGGGCACTCCAGAATATTATAAACCTCACAAAATCAGTGTTTTACAGCTGAGCGGAGCGATTGATGTCAAAATACCTGTACACCACGGTGTATGAACAATTTACCGGCATGAAGCCACCGGAACCGAACTCCGAAGAAAAGAAAACCCAACGCCGCCGCGGCCTGGGTCATCCGTACCGGATGCGCCTGCAGCAGGACAAGCCACAGGAAACAGAACGCCCGCAGCGCGACGAAAAAAGAAAGGGCGCCAGCCGTTGCCGTAACCCCTATCGTCTGCGCCAGTTTCACCAGCAAAACAGCGGCGACAACTACTTCCACAAAGATCAGGAAGTCCGCAAGCCTCAGCACCAGGCCAGCAAGCCGCGCTACCCGAGCGATCGCCTTGAGGCTCAACCCCAGCAGCGCCCCCTGGATCACTGGGAACACCCCGCCAAGGCCGCGCCCAAAGTGGTGTACAAGAAGCGCCGTCAAATTGATGCGGTCAACGAGCAGGAAGCAGCCCTCGCCTGATCCGCTCTGAGTACAGGGAACGACTGAATCGCCTTGCCTTGTTTCGCCGGCCATTTAACCGTCGACAGGGCCTGTTCCACACCACTCTCCGCACCGCTCTGCCCGCCACTCCCCCCTTGATAGACGTCAAAACTCATCTGCCTGAAGCACTCTAGAATCGCCCCTCATCCAGGTGTCGTGCCCGAGGGCCGACTTAAAAGGGAACAGGGTGAAAATCCCTGGCTGATCCCGCAACTGTAAACAGCTGTTTCTGTTAATGGAGTACGCTCCAGCAAACCACTGGCCGAGGCTGGGAAGGGGACAGAAGCGTTACGCTGTGAGCCAGGAGACCTGCCTGATGCCATGCACGTTTATCCCCGGGCGGGTATCCCGGTACGGTCGCATCGAGCCTGCCTGGCCCTGCCTGCCGCACCTGTCTATCCCCCGGATCATTGCACGCATGTTCCGGAGCACCTATGGTCCACCCCCTTCTGCTGGCAGCGGGCTTACTGTTCAGCATCGGCGCACAGGCGCATTTTCAGACGCTTATTCCCAGCCATCCTCTGGTCACTCACACGACCGGTGGCCAACTCAATATCGAGCTGCGTTTTACGCACCCCATGGCGCTGGGCCCCACGATGCCGATGGCGCGCCCCACCCGACTCGACGTTGTCGTGCATGGCCAGCAGCAGAATCTGCTTGATCGACTGCAGCCTGCCACATATGACGATCAGCCCGCCTGGCGGCTGGATTACCGGGTAAAACGACCGGGCACCTACCGCTTTTTTGTCGAGCCGACGCCCTACTTCGATGCCAGTGAAAACCGGTTCATCCGTCAGCACACCCAGGTGGTGGTCGATGCCTATGCCGCCGGGCAGGACTGGGCCGAACCACTGGGCCTGACCAGCGAAATCCAGCCCCTGACGCGTCCCTTCGCCCTCTGGAGCGGGAGCCTGTTTAGCGGCCGCGTACTCCACAGGGGCCAGCCCCAACCCCATACCGAAGTAGAGATCGAATACCTCAATCCCGAAGGACTGGTAGTAGACGATGCCTTCCTCAATCAGGTGGTCCTGACCAATGCTCAGGGTGAATTTTCCATCAGTCTGCCCAAAGCAGGCTGGTGGGGGATCGCAGCGCTGATCGAAGGAGATGAGTCACTGCCGGGCCCGGACGGAGCGATGAAACCGGTCTCCGAGGACGCCGTGCTCTGGCTGCACGCCGTGGAGATGCCCTGATGCATATGGTCGATGCCGTACTCAGCCCGGCCGTTCTGGCTGCCGGCGCCCTGGCCACCGGCCTTGGCTGCTGGCAGGGGCTGCGCCGCCTGAACGAAGAGAATCTGAGCCAGACGGCCGCCTTTAGCGCTCTGTTTTTTGTCTCAGCCCTGATTCATGTGCCGCTCGGCCCGGCCAGTGTGCATCTGGTGCTTAACGGGCTGATCGGCCTGCTGCTCGGCTGGCTCGCGGTGCCGGCGTTTCTGGTAGCCCTGAGCCTGCAGCTGCTGCTGTTCGGTTTTGGCGGTCTGCTGGCGCTGGGCATCGACTGCGTCTCGATCGCCGCTCCCGCCGTGCTGGTCGGAGCACTGCTGCGCCCCTGGCTGCACCGCGCGCCCATCACCCAGGTACCGCTGATCGGATTTCTGGCCGGCTTTTGGGCGCTGGGGCTCACCGCTCTGCTGGTCGCACTGAGCCTGGCGCTATCCGGTGACGCACTGATCGCGAGTGCCAAACTGGTGCTGCTCAGCCATCTGCCGCTGATGCTGCTTGAAGGCGCGATCAGCGCCTTTGCCCTGGGCCTGATCGGCAAGGCACGCCCGGAACTCTTGCTGGAGGCCCCGCAATGACCCGCATGATTACGCCTATCCTGGCGCTGATGCTCTTCAGCCTGCCCGCCTCAGCCCATAACCTGCGCCTCTTTGCCGCTCAGCAGGGCAATCTTGTTGAAGGTGAAGCCTACTTTGCCGGCGCCGGCCCAGCCGCGGGCGCGCACATCCGTCTGGAGCAGGAGGGGCAGCAGCAACGCCAGCTCACCACCGATGCCCAGGGACAGTTTTCCCTGATGCTACCGGGACCCGGGATCTATGAGCTGGTAGCCGATGCCGGTCAGGGCCACCAGACCCGCTGGACGCTCGATTCCCTGACGGTCACCGGTGCCGCCCCCGAGCCCACTACCACGCAGCCCACCCCGTCCGAAACGGCCACCCTCGCCCAGCAGCTGCGCGCCCTGCAGCGTGACCTCGAAGCACTGCGCAGCGAGCGGCGCCTGCAGGACATTATCGGCGGGCTGGGCTATATCCTCGGGCTGGCGGGACTGGCGGCCTGGATCATGGGGCGCAGGAGGCACCTCAGTGCCGATTAGTCCTCAGGCGCGCCTGCTCACCACGCTACTGATGAGCCTGCAGTTACTGACCCTAGAGCAGCTGTCGATGCTGCTGCTAGTGCAGCCGCTGCTCCTGCTGCTGGGTTGGCGTGTCGGTCTGACGCCGCTGCGCCAGCAGCTACGCCGCCTGCTGCTGCTCGATACACTGATGCTGCTGGCCATCCTGCCGATTCCCGTTCAGGTCGAAGGTACGGTCGTGCTTGAACTCGGTCACTGGACCCTCAGTCGGGAAGGCTGCCTGCAGGCATTGATTCTGGGACTGCGCCTGAATGCCCTGATGCTGCTGATCCAGGCTCTTCTGGTCGGACTCGAGCCTGCCCAGGTCGGTCAGGCACTGCGTTGTCTCAGACTGCCGGGCAAGTTCATCGAGCTCATGCAGCTCAGCCTGCAACAGATCGAACTGCTTGCGCGCCTGTATACGCAGCAGAACAGGCTGATGCGCGCCCGCGGCTGGCGCCCACGCAGCCATTGGCGCAGCTGGCGTATCCAGGCCTGGAGCATCGCTCTGCTGCTGCTGCGTGCGCTTGATCTGGCCACGCAGCAGCAGCGCGCCATGCGGGCCCGAGGATTCTGCGGCCAGTGGCCAATCCTGACGACCCCGGTATGGCAGCCTCGGGATCTGCTGCTTGCCCTGCCACTGGCGGCCAACGCACTGCTTCTGGGAGTACAGTTCCATGGCTGATGCCCCCCTGATCGAACTTGCATCACTCCGCTTTGCCTACCCCGGGCAAGCGCCCCTGTTCGAAGATCTGAAGCTTCATCTTCGTCCCGGTGAGTGCGTCGCCCTTCAGGGCGAAAACGGCAGCGGCAAAAGCACCCTGTTCGATCTGATCCTCGGTCTGCAGAAGGCACAGGCGGGCACCATCTGCCTGTTTGGCCAGCGAGTCGAGCGAGAACGCGATTTCCAGCCGTTTCGCGGCCGCATCGGACTCTTATTCCAGCAGCCGGCACTGCAGCTGTTCTGCCCCAGCGTGCTCGAGGAGCTCTGCTTCGGCCCGCTGAACCTGGGGCTTACCCGCACGGAAGCTGTCGACCGTGCGCAGCATCAGCTGGCCCGGCTGGGTATCGAGCACCTGGCCGATCGTCCCGGTTACCGGCTCTCCGGGGGCGAGCAGCGCCGGGTAGCACTGGCCTCGGTACTGACCATGGAGCCCGAAGTGCTGCTGCTCGATGAGCCCAGCAACGATCTGGATGCCGCCGGCCGCGATGCGCTACTCGAGCTCCTGCATGCCCTGCCGCAGAGCAAACTGCTGATCAGCCATGATCCGGTTCTGGTCAACGCCCTGGCCAGCCGCCGTCTGCTTCTTGCACAGGGACAGCTGACAGAGGAGCACGCCCTTGACGGATGATCGCCCGGTCAACACCAACCAGCGGCGCAAGGGACT
>CAYWUD010000152.1:0-5794 GCA_964461355.1 uncultured Pseudomonadales bacterium
GATGATTTCGTCCTGCAGCTCTTTGGTACGGTCGATCACCCAGCGATCGAGCGCCAGCATGTCGTCGAAGGCCACACTGTTGGCTTTCGGGTCGAAACCGTTGATGTTGGCCAGCAGGAAACGGGCGGTATTACGGTTACGACGGTAGGTATCGGCCGAGCGCTGCAGAATCTGCTTGGACACCGCCATCTCGCCGGAGTAGTCGGTAGAGGCCACCCAGGCACGCAGGATGTCGGCACCCAGGCTGTCGGTCACTTCCTGCGGCCCGATCACGTTGCCCAGCGACTTGGACATCTTGTAGCCCTTCTCGTCGACCACAAAACCGTGGGTCAGCACCTGCTTGTAGGGCGCACAGTTGTTGATCGCGATGCTGGTCTTGAGCGAGGACTGGAACCAGCCGCGGTGCTGATCGGAGCCTTCCAGATACAGATCGGCCGGCGCACGCAGTTCGTCACGCTGACCCAGCACGGAGTAGTGGGTCACACCGGAGTCGAACCAGACATCCAGCGTGTCGGTGACCTTGCTGTAGCGTTCGGCGTCATCACCGAGCAGCTCGGCCGGCTCGAGATCGAACCAGGCATCGATGCCCTGCTGTTCCACCCGCTGGGCCACTTCCTCGATCAGACGTGCGGTTTCCGGATGCAGCTCCTGGGTCTCCTTGTGGATAAACAGGGTGATCGGCACCCCCCAGGTACGCTGACGGGAAACACACCAGTCCGGGCTCTGGCCGACCATCGCCTCGATACGGTTCTGGCCCCAGCTCGGGAACCACTGGACGCCCTGAATGGCGTTCATGGCGGCGGCCTTCAGGCCTTCCTTGCTCATGCTGATAAACCACTGCGGCGTGGCGCGGTAGATCAGCGGCGTCTTGGTACGCCAGCAGTGCGGGTAGCTGTGCTGGAACTTCTCGCTCTTGATCAGGCGACCGGTCTCGGCCAGCAGGGCCACAACCTTGTCGTCCACCTTGTAGACGTGCTCACCGGCAAAGGGACCGGCGGCGGCGCCAAAGACACCGTGATCGTTCACCAGATTCAGGGTACCGATGCCGTACTGCTGGCCGACCTCGAAGTCTTCCACACCATGGTCGGGTGCGGTGTGTACCTGACCGGTACCGGCATCGAGGGTCACGTGCGCGCCGCAGATGATCGGCAGCTGCTTGCCGTTGAACGGGTGGAACACCTTCAGGTTTTCCAGACGCGCACCCTGGGTGCGCGCCACCACGCGGTGCTGCTCGACGCCGTAGCGGGCCATCACGGTTTCCACCAGACCTTCGGCCAGCATGATGCACTCGGCACCGTTGCCCAGATCAAGCTCGACCAGCACGTAATCGAGTTCCGGGTTTACCGATACCGCCTGACTGGACGGCAGGGTCCAGGGGGTGGTGGTCCAGATCACCACATTCGCCGGTCCCTTGGCATCGCTTTCGAGCTGATCGAAAGCCGCCAGGAAGGCAGCCTCATCCACCGGCGCATAGCGCACATCGATGGCGGTAGAGGTCTTGTCCTGATATTCGACCTCGGCCTCGGCCAGCGCCGAGCCACCGACAACCGACCAGTACACCGGCTTGAAGCCTTTGACCAGATGGCCATTGGCGGCGATCTTGCCCAGCGCACGGATGATGTGCGCTTCGGTGGCGAAATTCATGGTCAGGTAGGGGTTGTCCCAGTCACCCAGCACGCCCAGACGCTTGAAGTCGGCCTTCTGCCCGGCAACCTGCTCGGCGGCGTACTCGCGGCACTTCTGCCGGAACTCCTTGTAGGACACCTTGTCACCGGCCTTGCCGATCAGGGTTTCCACCTTGTGTTCGATCGGCAGACCGTGGCAGTCCCAGCCCGGCACATAGGGCGCATCCATACCGGACAGGGTCTTGGACTTGATGATGATGTCCTTGAGGATCTTGTTGACCGCATGACCGATGTGAATGTTGCCGTTCGCGTAGGGCGGGCCATCGTGCAGAATGAACGGGTCCCGGCCGGCACTGATATCACGAATCTTTTGGTACAGATCCATGTCGTACCAGGCTTTGAGCATCTCCGGCTCCCTGTTGGCAAGGTTGCTGCGCATCGGGAACGCCGTTTCAGGCAGGTTCAGCGTGTGCTTGTAATCGCTCATGGCTAGGGAACAGCTCTCGTTGATGTCTTGAAAAGGGTCTACTCGTTGCGACCGGCCAGAAGCGCCCGGCCCGCCGCAACATCCTGCTCGATCGCGCCTTTCAGCGCGTCGAGCGATTCAAATTTCTGCTCGTTGCGGATGCGCGCAACAAAGCGCACCTGCAGATGCTGGCCGTACAGATTGCCGCAAAAATCCAGCAGATGTACCTCCAGCAGGGGGATCACACCGCCCACCGACGGACGCCAGCCCAGGTTGGCGACCCCGTCGATCCAGCGCGCCTCCTGACCCACTCGGGCCCGGACGGCAAAGACACCGTGCATCGGCGGCTTGAGGCGCTGCAGACGCAGGTTGGCGGTCGGCAGGCCCAGGGTGCGCCCCAGCTGCTGCCCGTGCACCACCTTGCCACAGAGGCAGAACGGTCGGCCAAGCAGCTGCTCGAGCTGATCGAAGGCACCGTCGGCCAGCGCTTCGCGAACCCGGGTACTGCTGACCCGCGAACCTTCACGGATCACGGTATGGGTGTCGGCCACGGTAAAGCCGTACTCGCTGCCGGCGGCGCGCAGGCGCAGAAAATCACCGTTGCGATCACAGCCAAAACGAAAGTCGTCGCCGACTTCCAGATGCTGCACGCCCAGACCCTCGACCAGCACCCGACGGATAAACTGATCGGCACTGAGCGCGCGCAACTGCTGATTAAACGGCAGAACCAGTACCTGATCGATCGCCAGCGCCGCCAGCGCATCGACCTTTTCGCGAAAACGGGTAATACGTGCCGGAGCCCCGTCGGGATCGAAAAACTCCTTCGGCTGCGGCTCGAAGATGATCACCGTACTGCGCGCACCGAGGACCTCGGCGCGAGCACGGACCTTGCCGATAATATCCTGATGCCCCAGGTGCACCCCGTCGAAGTTTCCGATAGTGGCGACAGCTCCCCGATGTTCGGGGCGCAGGTTATGTAATCCGCGAATTAATAACATGCCAGTTTACCGGACCGCCTTGATCGCATAATGAGCCTCGGGTCGGCGCAACGCAACGCCAACCCCGGTGAAAATCGCGCGATTATAGCCCAGCTGCAGCCATTTGTGCATTGGGGGGAATCCGCACCCTAGTGACGGAACTGACGCGGTCGCACGCCCGCCAGCAGCAGCACCAGCACATAGCCGACGACACCCAGCGGCACCAGCCAGACCAGGGTCTGCACCCGCTGCCAGAGCCCCCACGCCAGCCACTGTTCGGGCGCAGCCACCGCATACAGCAGCAACGCCGCCAGCACCGCGCTGGCCAGCAGCAGCTGCAGGAGGAAGCGCCACCAGCCCGGTGACGGGCGCAGCACGCCCTGCTTTTTCAGCCCCCAGGCCAGAAGACCGGCATTCAGCGCCGCCGACAGAGCCGTGGCCAGCGCCAGACCGGCATGGGCCAGCGGCCAGATCAGCATCAGGTTGAAAACCATGTTCGCCGCCATGGCCCAGATCCCGATCTTGACCGGTGTGCGGGTGTCCTGGCGGGCAAAGTAACCGGGCGCCAGCACCTTGATCAGCATAAAGAACAGCAGCCCCAGGGCATAGGCGCGCAGACTCATCGCCGCCATCAGCACATCGCGCTCGGTCATGGCGCCGTAGTGGAACAGGGTGGCGATCAGGGGTTCGGCCAGAATAAAGAGCGCCACCGCCGCCGGCACGCCGATCAGCAGCACCAGGCGCAGGGCCCAGTCGAGCGTGCGGGCAAACTGCTCGGGCCGGTCCGCCGCATGGGTACGCGAGAGGCTGGGCAGAATCACGGTACCGATGGCGATCCCGAAGATCCCCAGCGGCAGTTCGGACAGACGGTCGGAGTAATAGAGCCAGGAGACACTGCCGTTCTCCAGAAAGGAGGCCAGCACGGTATCGAGCAGCAGGTTGATCTGGCTGACCGAAACCCCGAACAGCGCCGGCAGCATCAAGGTCATGATGCGCTGCACGCCGGGATCGCCCCAGCCCCAGCGCGGTCGCGGCAGCAGGCCCATGCGCCAGAGAAAGGGCATCTGAAACAGCAGCTGCAGCACACCGGCAATCATCACCCCCCAGGCCAGCGCCATCACCGGCACATCCATATAGCCGGTAAGCCCGAGCGTCGCCCCGATCAGGCTGAGGTTCAGCAGCATCGGTGTCGCCGCCGGCACGGCAAAACGGCCAAAGCTGTTGAGTACGCTGCCACTGAAGGCGGTCAGGGAGATCAGCAGCAGATAAGGAAAGGTGATCCTGAGCATCTCGCCGGCCAGACTCAGCTTGTCGGCATACTGGTGAAAGCCCGGGGCAAACAGCCAGATCAGCACCGGCGCACCGACCACCCCGATACAGGTGACCAGCATCAGCACCCCACCGAGGGTACCGGCCACGCGATCGACCAGCGCCTTGACCGCCTCGGGGCGCTGCACCCGATACTCCGAAAGCACCGGCACAAAGGCCTGGGCAAAGGCGCCCTCGGCAAACAGGCGGCGCAGGAAATTGGGGATCTTGAACGCGACAAAGAAGGCATCGGCCTCGGCCTTGGAGCCAAAGTAGCTGGCGATCACCACATCGCGCAGCAGACCCAGTACCCGTGACAGCAGCGTCATGGCACTGAAAATCAGCCCCGAGTGCAGCAAACGCTCGCCCTTTCTGGCCTTGACCACGCCCTGAGCGTCCATATCCGACATAGTGGCAATCAACCCTTGATTAATAAGCAGCCGGATATTACATTCCCGATCCCCCGTCTGCCAGCGTGGCCACTGGTACGAGATTTTAGCCATCTCGGCCCGCCGGTTGCTCAACGCCGATCTGTCAGACTCAGCCGGCCCGTCCGGACTGTGGGGGCACCCCAGCGAGTCTGAGCCCGCGGCTGTGCAAATATTGACAAGCGGGTGGCATATCGGCATAGTTCCGCGTCTTTATATACATGACGCGTCTTTCGGACGTAACTTAACCAGAATCTCAAGGAGCACGACGGTGGCAAACTCCTCCTCTGCGAAGAAGCGCGCTCGTCAGGCTGAAAAGCGTCGCCAGCACAACGCTAGCCTGCGTTCCATGGCACGTACTGCCATTAAGAAAGTTGTTAACGCGGCTAACGCCAAGGACCTGGAAAAGGCTCAAGCGGCTTACACCGCGGCAGTGCCGGTCATCGACCGCATGGCAGACAAAGGCCTGATCCACAAGAACAAGGCTGCTCGTCATAAGAGCCGTCTGAACGCTAAGGTTAAGGCTCTGGCTGCTGCCTAAGTCTTGCCCTTGTGGTGATAAAAAAACCGGCCTTGGCCGGTTTTTTTACATCTGCAGAAAAGTGAGGATGGCGCCTTTTGGTTTTTCCTCTCGGGATCTGGGGCCACAATCCAGGACTGAGCATATTTTTAGCGCCATTCTCGCAGGGCTCCGCCCCTGCCCCCCGGCAAGGGGGCGGAACATCCACGCCCCCTTTGACTTGTCTAAACATTGGCCTCGACGCCCACGCAGTGGACTACCCCTCGGGCTTCGCGCTCAAGACGGCTGACGCATTTAAAGCTGCATCCCTGCACCAAAATGCTGGCCCGCCTCCCGGCGGGACCCTCGCCGCTTCGCACTCAGCCCTCGGCCACTGCGAATGGGACAAGAACGCATCGTAGGTATCAACAAGCGCTGGTGTGACCAGCATACTGACACCAGCACAAATAAACTGGCTGACCCAACAAGGC
>CAYWUD010000153.1:0-5789 GCA_964461355.1 uncultured Pseudomonadales bacterium
CGATGAATACGGGGATGTCGAAGGTCTGGTAACGCTGGAAGATATTCTCGAAGAGATCGTCGGGGAATTTACCACCGATATCGACGATGACAGCGAAGAGATCAGCCCGCAGGAGGACGGCAGTTTCCTGGTTGATGCCAGCCTGACCATTCGTGAGCTGAACAAGGCGCTGCATTGGGAACTGCCGACCCAGGGCCCGAAGACCCTGAACGGGCTGATCACCGAGATTCTCGAAGAGATTCCCGACACACCGGTCTGTCTGCGTTCGGGGGTCTACCGGATCGAACTGGTGACCCTGAGCGAAAACCGGGTAGAGCAGGCGCTGATCTCGCGCGATCTCTGAGCCTAGGACGCCCGAAACAGTCCGCTCCACTCATGCTGCAGCGGCCGCTCACTGCCCAGCGCGGTCAGCTGCAGCAGAATCAGGGCGGTCAACCCCCAGATCTCGAACCCGCAATAGCGAAAGCTCGGGCAGCGATAGCGCACCCCGTCACGCTCGACCACACGCACACCGAGCATCTCTTCGCGCGCAAAAAAGTCCAGCGGTACGGTGAAGATCTGTTCGAGCTCATCGGGGTTGGGTGTCAGCTCCAGAGCATCGGGTACGCGGGCTACAAAGGGCGCCACCTTCAGCCCGTAACGGCTCAGCAGCGGCGGTAACGCCCCCAGATACTCGACCTGATCCGGTTCCAGCGCTACTTCCTCGGCCGATTCTCGTAAGGCGGTATGCCAGAGACTCGCATCTCCGGGCTCCCACTTGCCTCCGGGCAGAGCGACCTCACCGCGATGACGGCGCAGATGCTGCGCCCGCAGAGTCAGAATGACCTCAGGACGCACCGTGTCGGTCAATGCCAGCAGCACTGCCGCGCACTGCTGACCTACAGGCATATTCTGTCCGGGCAAGCGGCGCAAACGCCGGGCAAGATCAGCCAAAGCATCCATAGACAACTCCGGATTCACTAAGCTTGTGGCTATAAACAAACTGTACGCGAGTGGGGGAAAGGATGAAATATTGCACGCGTTGTGGGCACCTTCTGCACCACCGGATTCCCCCCGGCGATAACCGCCCGCGCTACGTGTGCGACCACTGCCAGACCATTCACTACCAGAATCCGCGCATTGTCGCCGGCTGCCTGCCGCTATGGCAGGATCGGGTGCTGCTGTGCCGTCGCGCCATTGAGCCCAGACGTGGCCTGTGGACACTGCCGGCCGGTTATATGGAAAACGGCGAAACCCTCGAACAGGCCGCCGTGCGTGAAACCTTTGAAGAAGCCTGCACAGAGGTCGATGAGATCGAACTCTACACCCTGTTCAACCTGCCGCATATCGATCAGGTGACCCTGTTCTTTCGCGCCCGCATGCGCAGCGCCGAATTTGCTGCGGGGGATGAGAGTCTCGAGGTAGCACTATTTCGAGAAGATCAGATCCCCTGGCAGGCTCTGGCCTTTCCGACCATCACGCAGACACTGCAGTTCTATTTCGCCGATCGTCCAGGACGCCAGTTCCCGGTACGCAACCTGGAACTGGCGCCGATGAACTGATCGAGGCTCAGACCTCAACCAGCGCGATCACATCGAAGGCCGGCTCCTCATAGGGATGCGCGCCCCGCAACGCAGCAATCGAAGCCTCCAGCACTTCGTCGTGACAGACCATTTCGATCTTCAGTTCCGGCACCCGCTCAAGCGCTCCAACGGTCCCCACGGCCGGATCACTCCCCTCAAGCGGGCGAAACTGACCACTGCCAGCGGTCTGCCAGCAGCAACATTCATAACGGCCGATGCGTCCTGCGCCGGCCTTGAACATCGCACTTTTTACCCCTTCGGCACTGGCGTTGGGCACAAAAAAGCTGATCTTGTACATAACCACTCCTTTTGTTATTTCACCGTCCTGCCCCGTTCATACTGGCGGCGGGCCACCACCCTTACTGTAACCATGCACGCGCATTGGCAAACAACTGCAGCCAGGGCGCATGCTCGGGCCAGCTGTCCGGATGCCAGCTCAACTGCGCACTCATGAAGGCACGCTCCGGGTGCGGCATCATCAGCGTCACCCGACCGTCGTCGTTGCAAAAAGCGGTCATGCCGCCTTCGGAACCGTTGGGGTTATGCGGATAACTTTCCGTCGGCTGGCCATAACCATCCACATAACGCAGACACACCTGCTGGCGATCGATCAGGGGCTGTCCGCCCAGCGGACCACTAAAGGCCAGCCGGCCTTCGGCATGCGCGACCGGTACCGGGAGAATGCTGCCGGCCATACCGCGGAAAAAGAGCGAGCGACTCTCGGGGATCAGCACCGATACCTGACGCGACTCGAACTGCTCCGAGCGGTTGGCTGTGAGGTGCGGCCAGAGCTCGGAACCGGGAATCAGGGGACTCAGCTGCGCCAGCATCTGACAGCCATTGCATACCCCGAGGGCGAACCGCGCCGGATCTTCCAGAAAGGCGGCAAACTGCTCGCGCAGACGCGGCTGCAACAGAATGGTCCGGGCCCAGCCGCTGCCGGCACCCAGTACATCGCCGTAGGAGAATCCACCACAGGCGGCAAAACCGGAAAACGCTTGAAGACGCTCGGGCTTGTGCAGCAGCTCGCTCATGGTCAGATCAACCGGATCAAAACCCGCGCGCATAAACGCCGCCGCCATTTCGACATGACCATTGACGCCCTGCTCGCGCAGAATGGCAATTTCCGGCCGCACACCGGTATTGATACGCGGCGCACTGTCGGCATCGTAGGCGAAGGCCACCTTGATCTGCTGCCCCGGCTCGTTGGGATCAAGCAGGTTATCGAACTCTTCACGCGCGGAGTCGGGATTATCACGCAGCTGCTGCAGCTGGAAGCTGGTTTCGCTCCACCAGCGCTGCAGCTGCACGCGGCTGCTCGAGAGCACCAGCTCGTCCTCGAAACTGAAATTGATCTGATCGGAAAAATTAAGGCCGCCCAGACGGTGGCTGCAGTCGCCAAGACCGTGCTCTTCAAGACAGCGCAGCACCTTGGCGCAGTCGCACTCGCGCACCTGAACCACGGCACCGAGTTCCTCGCTGAACAAGAGCTCGACCAGCTCCCCCGCTTCTTCAACCAGACCACTGAGATCGATATCCAGCCCGACGTGGCCGGCAAAGGCCATCTCGACCAGCGAGACAAAGAGGCCGCCATCGGAGCGATCGTGGTAGGCAAGCAGGAGATTGTCGGCGCGCAGCTTCTGAATTACCCGGAAAAACTGCACCAGATCCCGAGGATCATCGAGATCGGCCGGGTGTACCCCCACCCGCCCATACACCTGAGTCAGACAGGAAGCCCCGAGACGGTTCTGCCCCCGTCCCAGATCAATCAGGATCAGACAGGTTTCCCCCTTCGAGGTGCGAAGCTGCGGTGTCAGCGTCCTGCGCACGTCACGCACCGGCGCACAGGCCGTTGCAACCAGCGTCAAGGGCGCAACCACCTGCTGCTCACCGGCATCAGAGTCCCAGTTCGCCTGCATCGACACGGAATCCTTGCCCACCGGAATGCAGATCCCGAGATCGCGACACAGCGTTTCGGTTACCGCCTGCACGCAGTGGTAGAGCTTGGCCCGCTCACCGCGGGCTCCGGCCCCGACCATCCAGTTCGCCGACAGACTGATCTGATCGATCGAATCGATCGCCGCCGCGGCGATATTGGTAATCGCTTCGGCAACCGCCAGACGCCCCGAGGCCGGTGCATCCAGCAACGCGACCGGCGGGCGCTCACCCACGGCCAGCGCATCGCCCTCGATCAGGCTGAAATCCCGAGCGCTGACACCACAATCGGCGACCGGCACCTGCCAGGGCCCGACCATCTGATCACGACAGACCAGACCGCCCACCGAGCGATCGGCAATGCTGATCAGAAAACGCTTGCTGGCCACGGTCGGCAGCTTCAACACGCGCTCGGCGGCCTCGGCCAGATCGATATTGCGGACCTTGAAACGCTTTTTGGCAAAGGGCAGGCTGTGCGCCGCAATCACCTGGGCCGGTGAATCCGCCAGCAGGCGCGCCAGTCCGAGATCGACCGACAGGTTGGCAAACAGACCATCCCGGACCTGAATCTGACCATCGGCGGTGGTTTCACCCACTTCGGCCCAGGGACAGCGTTCGCGGGCACAGATCGCGGCAAAACGCTGCAACGCACGCCCTTCGAGCGCCAGCACATACCGCTCCTGAGCTTCGTTGCACCAGATCGCCAGTGGACTCATCCCCGGATCTGCATTCGGTATGGCGCGAAGATCGATCCAGCCACCGACTTCGCCGTCATGGAGCAGCTCGGAGAAGGCATTCGCCAGCCCGCCGGCACCGACATCGTGAATAAAGGCGATCGGATTGTCGGTCCCCGCTTCGATGCAGCGGTTGATCACCTCCTGACAGCGCCGCTCGAGCTGCGGGTTGGCCCGTTGTACCGACGCAAAGTCGAGCGCCTCGTCGCTGCACCCTGCTCCCACTGAGGACGCCGCTCCGCCACCGAGGCCAATTTCCAGCGCTGGCCCACCGAGCACCACCAGACGCATATCCGCATGCAGGCGCGGTTTGTGGCAATGCTCGGCCCGCACTCGCCCCAGCCCGCCGGAGAGCATGATCGGCTTGTGGTAACCGTAATGGCGCTGCTGCCCGGCTACTTCCTGATCCTGTTGATAGGTACGGAAATAACCGCAGACCGTAGGACGGCCGAATTCGTTGTTGTAGCCCGCCGCTCCGAGCGGGGCTTCGAGCATGATCTGCAGCGGCGATGCCAGACGCGGAGAATGGTGATCAGGCTGCTCCCAGGGCTGCAGGGCCGCCGGAATATTGAGATTGGAGACGGCAAAACCGGTCAGCCCGGCACGCGGTACGCCGCCACATCCGGTCGCACCCAGATCACGAATCTCGCCCCCACTGCCGGTTGCCGCCCCGGGCCGCGGCGAAATCGCCGTGGGGTGATTGTGGGTTTCCACCTTCAGCAGACTGTGCCAGAGCCCCGGTTCGGCCCGGTAATGATGACCCTCGGACTCGAGTTGCAACGGCGCCGCCTCCCCACCCTTGAGGATCGCCGCGTTATCCGCATATGCACTGATCACCTGCTGGCCATGACGCGCATGGGTCTGACGGATCAGGTCCATCGGAGCCTTGCGCTGCACTTCGCCATCCAGAGACCAGGGACTGGTAAAAAGCTTGTGCCGGCAATGTTCGGAGTTGCTCTGGGCAAACTGCATCAGCTCGGCATCGGTCGGATCGCGCCCCAGATCACGAAACCAGCCTGCCAGATAGCCGATCTCTTCCGGTGACAGCGCGAGGCCAAGGTGCCGGTTGGCCCGCTCCAGCGCGTCAACGCCCTCATGATGCAGGGCAATGGTCTGTAACGGGGCCGGTTCGGGGTGAGCAAACAGCTGTTCGGCCTGGTGCAGCTCCAGCAGCAAGGATTCGGTCAGCGGGTCATAGAGTTCGGCCAGCAGCCGATCCTGGGCCTCCCCCAGCGCCCCCTGCAGTACATAGCCGATACCGCGTTCGATGCGCATCACGGCCGAAAGCCCGGCATTTACCGCGATTTCTCCGGCCTTCGCCGACCAGGCCGAAAAGGTCCCCAGACGTGGTACCACCAGTGCCAGAAAACCGGTCTCGGAGCCGACATCCAGCTCGGCCTGCAGAAGCATCTGCACCGCATGCAGCTCCGCCTGTTCGAGCGGCCGCGCCAGCTGGACAAAGAAGTATTCATGGGCACTCAGGCCCTCAAGCCCCGGAGAAAGGCACTGCAACTCGTTGAACTGGCGACGAAGCTTGAAAGCAGAGAAAGCGGCTTGG
>CAYWUD010000154.1:0-5785 GCA_964461355.1 uncultured Pseudomonadales bacterium
GATTACCCGGGTCAGTCAGATGCCCACACGCTGGCTGGACCAGGGGGCCGTGGCTGCCTTGCCGATCCTGCGGGTTCCGACAAGACGACTGGCCGGTCAGATCGAAGACCTGCTGCGTCAGTCGGTCAGCGACCGCACCAACTGGCGCACCATGCTCAAGGGACAGGTGGCCGAGGTGGATCTGATCGAGGCGCGTAGCGCACTCTGGGCGCAGTATCAGGCAGCCATTGCCGCACTCTGTCAGGCCGCTGGGGTGGCACCGGTGCAGCCGCTGGTTGATGAAGCCGTACAGCGCTTTGACTACCCGGTGCTACGCTACCCTGCGCGCATCAGCAGCCATAATCTGGATACCTGTGCCGAGGTCAGCGGGCGCCTGATGGGGCTCAAGGGGCAGTATCTGATCCTCGACAGTGGCGTGATCAACCTGCGCAAGTTTTCCTCCTATCAGGTCGATGTGCATCTGGGCGTCTGACCGATAGACCCGAGTTTTCAAGGAGTTGTAGTGATGAGCGAGACCGCGACTACGGTATATCTGGCTGACTATCAGCCGCCGGCCTACTGGATTGACAGCACCGATCTGACGTTCGATCTGCATCCGAATCGGACGCGGGTGATTGCCCGGCTGAAGATCCGCCGCAACAGGGATCTCGGCGATGATCTGCCGCCACTGGTGCTGAGCGGGCGTGAGCTCAAGCTCGAAGAGGTGATGTTTGACGGCTGCGAAGCGCCCTATGAACGCTACCGCAAGTTTGACGGTGGCCTTGAGGTTGATGTGCCGGCGGCCGAATTTGAACTCGGGCTGATTACCCGGATCAACCCTGAAGGCAACAGCGCCCTTGAAGGGCTGTATCTTTCCAACGGCATGTACTGCACCCAGTGCGAGGCGGAAGGGTTTCGCAAGATCACCTATTACCTCGACCGGCCCGATGTGATGAGCGTGTTTACCACCACGGTGATTGCCGATCAGTCGCTGCCGGTGCTGCTCAGCAACGGGAATCCGATGTCGCGCGGAAAATCCGAGGACGGTCGTCATTGGGTACGCTGGCATGATCCCTTTAAAAAGCCGGCCTATCTGTTTGCGCTGGTCGCGGGCGATCTTGAGCGGGTGACCGATCGTTTCACGACTTCAAGCGGGCGCTCGGTACAACTTGCGATCTATACCGAAGCGAAAAACATCAGCAAGTGTGATCATGCCATGCGCTCGCTGAAGGCAGCCATGCGCTGGGATGAAGAGCGCTTTGGCCGCGAATATGACCTTGATCTTTTTAACATCGTCGCCGTTGATCACTTCAATATGGGCGCGATGGAGAACAAGGGGCTCAACATCTTCAACAGCGCCTGTGTGCTGGCGCGACCCGATACCAGCACCGATGCGGCGTTCCAGCGCATCGAGGCGATTGTCGGCCATGAATACTTCCATAACTGGTCCGGTAACCGCGTTACCTGTCGCGACTGGTTTCAGCTCAGTCTGAAAGAGGGCTTCACCGTCTTTCGTGATGCCGAGTTTTCCGCCGATCTCAATTCCCGCGCGGTCAAGCGGATCGAGGATGTCAGCCTGCTGCGCAGTGCCCAGTTTGCCGAGGATGCAGGCCCGATGGCACACCCGGTGCGGCCGGCCTCGTTTATGGAAATTTCCAATTTCTACACCCTCACGGTTTATGAAAAAGGTGCCGAAGTCGTGCGGATGCTGCATACGCTGCTGGGTGAGGAGCGTTTTCGGCAGGGATCGGATCTTTATTTCGAGCGCCATGACGGTCAGGCGGTGACCTGTGACGATTTCGTGCAGGCGATGAGCGATGTCAGTGGTGAGGACCTGAGCCAGTTCAAGCTCTGGTACAGCCAGGCGGGTACGCCGGAGGTGAGCGTTAGCGACAGCTTCGAGCAGGGCACCTACAGCCTTACATTGCGCCAGCACTGTCCGGAGACACCCGATGGACTGGTCAAGCAGCCGATGCTGATCCCGGTCGCCATCGGGCTTCTGGATGCCTCCGGACAGGATCTTGCGCTGGATAGCGCCGGGCATACCACTCAAGTACTGCGTCTTCAGGAAGCCGAGCAGACGTTTGTCTTTACCGGGCTCAAGGAAAAACCGCTGCCTTCGCTGCTGCGCGGGTTTTCTGCGCCGGTAAAACTTCGGTATGACTACAGTCCCGAGGAGCTCGCGTTTCTGCTCGCACACGACAGTGACAGCTTCAACCGCTGGGATGCCGGCCAGCGCCTGGCCGAACAGGTCATCCTCGAAGCGGCCAAAGTACTGGCCGCAGGCCAGAAGCCGGAGCTGCCCGAGACGCTGGTCGAAGCGCTGGAGATCGTGCTGCAGGATCAGTCAACCGATGCCGCAGTTCGTGCCCGCATGCTGGAGCTTCCGGCATTGGGGTATCTGCTGGAGCAGGCTGTGCCGGCCGATGCCCAGGCCATTTGCCGCGCGCGCCGCTGGGTTGAGGACGTACTGGCACGGCGCTTGGCCGATTCGCTGCTCGGGTGTTATTGGGCCCACGTCTGCGATGAACCCTATGCGCCTGTGGCGGCCCAGGTTGCACAGCGCAGTCTCAAGAACCGCTGTCTGGCCTATCTGGCCTGTACCGATGACGGTGTACAGCTGGCGCAGCAGCAATACCTTGACGCCGAGAACATGACCGATCAGTTCGCCGCGCTGGCGCTTCTGGTCGAGTACGCGCCTCAGGCTCTGCGTGCGGAGCTTCTGGCGGGCTTCTACCGCACCTGGCAGGAGGATGCGCAGGTGGTCGAAATGTGGTTGGGGGTTCAGGCGGTGCGTTCAACCGCCTCGATTGCCGATATCCGCTCCCTGATGCAGCATCCGGCCTTTTCCCTGACCAACCCGAACCGTGTCCGCGCGCTGCTCGGCGGGTTTGCCATGCGCAATCCGCAAGCGTTCCACGATGCGGCCGGGGAAGGTTATCGGTTCCTCGCCGAGCAGGTGGTGCAGCTCGACAAGCTCAACCCGCAGATTGCCGCCCGAATGGTTACGCCGCTGACGCGCTGGCGTCAGTTTGCGCCGGCCTATGCCGAGCCGATGCGTGCCGCGCTGGCACAGATCGATGCAGCCGGTGGACTGTCCGCCGATCTGTATGAAGTCGTGAGCAAAAGTCTGCGTTAAACCAGCGCCGCGCCGGTCACACAGCCCACTTCGGTGGGCTTTTTTGTGCGTGTTCAGATAGCGGCCCGATAGCAGGGGGCAAGGTTGGTATGCGGTGCCAGACACTGGAGTTTCAGGCCCTGTGTAGAGCGCTTGAGCCCGCTACGAAAGAGAAACAGCAATGCTCCGATCGCCTGCAGTTGGGTATGCGGGCTCAGGTAGGGCAGAGAAGTCAGGTAGCTCAGAAAGCTCAGCAGGTGGTGCTGTTCCAGATGCGTGGCCGGTATACGGCCGTGGAAGTTGAAAAACTGCTCGATCCAGTAGAGCTGGCGTGCGTTCTGCGCCGGATCCTGACGCTGGTGTTCAAGTTGGCGACGCAGTGTGTCAAGAATCTCGCTTGAATCCATGCTGGTTCTCCCGAAAAACCTTAATACTGTATATATATACAGTATTCTAAACAGCCCTGCGGATTCTGCCAAGTTAATGCGCAAAAAAAAGCCAGCGGGATGCTGGCGTGTTTGTTAACGGCTTGTAATTGCGCATTTTTTTCTGATGAGCGGTCGGCATCACTCAGTCATCAAGGGCAAACAGCCGGTTGGCGTTGGCCCAGGTCATGCGTGCCAGCTCGTCGCTGCTGCGTCCGGTAATCCGGGCGATCTCGTCAAGTACGGCGGTGACAAAGGCCGGTTCGTTACGCCCTTTTTTCGGCTTCGGACGCAGGGTGCGCGGCACCAGGTAGGGGGCATCGGTTTCGATCAGCAGACGGTCGGTCGGGATGTCATGCAGCAGTGGATGCAGATGGGTACCCCGGCGCTCATCGCAGACCCAACCGGTAATACCGATATAAAGATCGAGATCCAGGTAGCGGTAGAGAGTTGTGCGATCGCCGGTGAAACAGTGCACGACGGCGCCGGGCAGGGCATCACGGTGGTGGCGCAGCATCTCGTACAGCCGTTGGCCTGCTTCGCGCTCGTGACAGAAGAGCGGCATCTTCAGTTCGGCCGCCAGTTCGATCTGGCGCTCGAATACCTGCTCCTGAATCGGGCGGGGTGAAAAGTCACGATTAAAATCAAGGCCGGTCTCACCGATGGCAACCACTTCGGGTGTCTGAGCGAGGTCGCGTAGCTCTGACCAGTGCCCGGGTTGTACATCCTTGGCATCGTGGGGGTGCACGCCGGCGGTGGCAAACCCATGGCCCTTGTAACGCTGTGCCAGCTCCATTGCCTGCTGCGAACTCTTGAGGCAGGTGCCTACCAGCAGCATACGGGAGACGCCGGCCTCAAGTGCGCGTTCGATCACGGCATCGCGATCCTGATCAAAGGCGCGATCGGCCAGATTCACGGCAATGTCAAAAAGTCTGTCCATCAGGTCCTCCAGAAGGGAGGCCGATTGTAGCGGGTGTCGCCCGGCCGGCTCAATGCAGCGGTGGGCTCAGCACGAAGCCGGCAGGCAGTTGGCCTGCTGAACACTCTGGATATAGGCCGCAGCCAGGGTGCTTTGATCGAGCCCGGCCGCTTCGAGCGCTGACCAGTCCAGCGCGTCCCAGTTGCCGCTGGAATAATCGAGCACCCATTGCAGCAGCTGGCCTGAAGTGCCGGAGCGCTCGAGCAGGGCCGAGAGACTCTCATCGGAGAGATGCAAAGGCCGCAGCGCATCGGACAGCGCCTGATCCATAAAGGCATCAAGGGTCGAGAGCAGGCCGAGAAAATAGAGGTGCTGCGGGTTGGCGCCCAGTGCGGGGCCGAGGTTATAGGCCATCTGGGCCCGCTGCAGCGCGATGACGGCCAGTTCGTGCGGTTTGTCATCAAGCTGGGTCAGAGCCAGGGCCGATACCAGACGGCGCAGATGATCAAGTCCCATCAGGGTCAGTGCCTGACCGATACGCTCGATCGGACGGCGCGGCGCGTAAAAGGCGCTGTTGGCGATGCGGATCAGTTTCAGGCTCAGGCTGGCATCGCGTTTGACCACCTCGGCCAGCGCGTCGAATTCGATATCCGGTTGCTGCATCAGGCGCAGCAGTTCGAGCACCGCATGTTTGACCGGAGAGATGGAGCGTGCTTTGACCGGCTGCGGCTTGCACAGGAAATAGCCCTGGAAGAGTTCGTAGCCGAGTTCCTTGCACCGTTCGAACATGGCCGGGTCTTCGACCTTTTCTGCCAGCAGGCGCACGTTATAGCCCTTGAGCCGCTCGGTCAGGGCGATCAGCTCGGCATCATTGGCAAGCTGCAGCAGATCGACCTTGACGATGTCCGCCAGCGCCAGTGCCGGCTCCCATTCGGGGCTGTAGAGAAAATCGTCCAGCGCCAGCACAAAACCCTTGTGCTTGAGTACCTTGAGCGCATCGATCAGCTGGGTATCCACCACCTGATCTTCAAGGAGCTCAAGAACATGGCGTTTGGGATCGATCAGCAGCGGGTTGATCATCAGATTGCGGGTGCAGTTGATAAACGCCTTGTGCTGACCCAGCAGCTGATCGAGTTCCCGGGATCCCAGAGCGTTGATCAGCAACTGACTGGTGGCAAGATCCGGATCGAGAATCTGCGCCTTGTCGGCCGTACCGCTGCGAAACAGCAGTTCGTAGGCCACTACCTGCTGGTTGGCATCGAAAATCGGCTGGCGGGCCAGCAGGGTGGTAACAGCTGTGTCCATGACGGGTCTCGCGAGCAGGCGTCGCCAGAGTCGAGCGGG
>CAYWUD010000155.1:0-5775 GCA_964461355.1 uncultured Pseudomonadales bacterium
CACCTCCAGATCCACAATCGGCTTGACGATATAGTCACTGGCGCCCAGACGCAGTGCTTCGACCACATCGTTCATCACTCCGGCGCCTGAGACCACGATAAAGGGCGTCTTGCGGGCATGCTGGCGCAGGGTGCGCAGCATGGTCAGGCCATCCATCTTGGGCATGCGCAGATCACAGAGCACCAGATCCGGCTCGGACTGTTCAAACAGCTCCAGCCCCTCGACGCCATTGGCCGCTTCGACAATCTCGAAGCCACTGTCTTCAAGGTACGCCACGATGCTGTCGCGCACGATCGCATCATCGTCGATCACCAGCAGACGGCTACCTGCAGCGGTCATAGCCCCGCCACCTGCCGACTCTGCAGCCCTTCAACGTCCCGACTCACCCAGCTGTGACACGTCACGCCCGATCCCCACATCCGATGACACCTGCATGCAACCTTAGCCCGCTCCGTCGAACTCCCGCAAGCCCTCAGAAATCGTCCTCGGGCAACTCCCCGGTCAGCTGAAAGCGTCGGTGCTGCAGATAGGCATCGCGGATAAAGCTGTAGCGATCACCGACGATCAGATCTTCCTGATCCAGCAGCCCGGCACGCTTGTCGATCCCCCAGGCGGCCACCATGCCCCAGTAATCACGCCCATGCAGCAGATGGCTCGGCGGCCAGGTGTAATTGTCGACCGGAATGCCGGCGGCACCGCGCACCGTATAGGGCCCCAGGAACGGCACCATCAGGTAACTTTCACCCGGCACCCCCCAGGTACCTAGGGTAAGACCGAAATCGGTCTGTTTGTCTTCCAGCCCCCAATGACTGGCAACATCCAGAAAGCCCAGAATACCGATGGTGGTATTGATCAGAAAGCGCCCGCCCGAGTGTCCGGCCTGACGAAACTCCCCCTGCAGCAGGTGGTTAACCCCATCACCCGGCTGACGCAGGTTGGCAAAGAAGTTACTGACCCCATCCTGCACCGGATCGGGGGTCACACGCACATAGCCCTGAGCGACCGGCTTGAGCACCCAGCGGTCCAGGGTATCGTTGAATTCGAACACCGCACGGTTCATCGGTTCCAACGGATCCGGCTCCTGCGCCTTGAGTGGCGCCCATACCAGCAGCAGCGCCAGCAGCATGCCGATACGCGTACCTGTACAGCCCTTCATCGTTGTGCACCTCATCCTTTGTGTTCTGATCATCATAGGCGTCCCGTTGACCCAAGCCGAAACGCGGGGGCAAGCATAATCAGCCCCATGCTCCAGAACAACCTTAAAAATAAAAAGCCGCCCCGAAGGGGCGGCTCGCCATACAGCACCGAGTTCAGTCTACGGCATCCATCAGCAGACGCCCCACTTCGGTGTGGTGCTGCAGCATGGAAAACCGCGCCGCCCACTCACCGGGACCGTAGGCAAATGCCGGGACCGGCGTCGAAGTATGGGTGCCGGTACCCCAGACCACGTTCTGATCGGCGGCCAGTTCGCGACCGAGAAGATCCTGGCGGATCTCTTCGCCATAGACATAGAACGGAGCAAAGTCCTGCACCTTCGGCAGTTGCTGCGCCTCAAGATAGGAATGCCCTTCGGTCTTGAACGGGTTATCGACCCGCGCCAGAATCCGCTCGGCCTGTGCCTGATCGATCTTGAAGGCGCTGTTTTCGTTTACGAGCCGCACCAGACTGGCGGCAGTCTGCTGTTCTTTGGCCAGACCGTCGAAGGCCTCAAAAATCTCGTAGAAACTGCTCTTTTGCGCATACAGACGATCGAGCAGCTCCGGATCACCGAAGTTGAAGTTCGGCTTGTAATCGCGGTAGGCGAAGGCGCTGCCCGGCAGCCCCTTGGCAGACGGCAGATTCTGCGCCGAGTAACTGAAGCCGAAGGAGCCGGTTTCGTGGTCGGCCGTCACCACCAGCAGGGTATCATCACGCTTGGCGACCCACTCGTGGGCCGCGGCCACCGCCTCGTCAAAACGCAGCAGTTCATGCAGCATGGTGGCGGTATCGTTGGCATGGCCCGCCCAGTCGATCTGGCCGCCTTCGACCATCAGGAAAAAGCCGTCCGCATCCTGTGACAGGGTATCGAGTGCCTTGAGGGTCATTTCGCGCAGGCTCGGCTGCTTGTCCTCAGCCCCGAGTTCGTGCGCACGAATGGCATCGTGCATGCCCGAATAGGCGAACAGCCCCAGCACCTTGTCACCCTTGGCCTGCTGCAGCTGATCGCGGTCGAAGGCCAGCGCATAACCGGCCTGCTGCGCTTCGATCAGCAGGTTACGCTCGTCCTTGCGCTTGGACTTGAGCTTGATGTCGGTACCGGTCAACTGCTGCAGCTGCTTGTAGGTCGCGCCCTGCTTGTTGGTTGACTGCGGTATCCAGTGACGCAGACCGCCCGAGAGCATCACGTCGACCCCGGTCGCCAGCATGTCCGAGGCGATCTCGTTTTCCATGCTGCGGTGCGCCCGGTGGGCCGCAAAGGCCGCCGGCGTGGCGTGCGTGAGACGGGTATCGGATACCAGCCCGGTTGCCTTGCCGGCTTTTTTCGCCCGTTCGAGGACGGTTTCGACCGGATTGCCGTCGATATCAAGACCAATGGTTTCGCTGCGTGCGGGCATGCCCGTCGCCAGCTGACTGGCCGAGCAGGCAGAATCGACCACGATGGCATCCGCCGGATGGTGCAGTGACAGCCCTACCTTGCCCGCTTCGGCCAGGCGGGTCAGCGCGGTCGGCTGACCGGCGTAGGTCGAATTCGGCGCCAGTCGGGCATAGGTTTCAAGCAGCCCCACCTGCTGTGGCCCCATACCGTCACCGATCATCAGAATCACGTTCTTGACCTCGGCCGCCTGCGCCGTGCCCATGGCCGACAATGCGGCAACCAGTCCGGCGACCGCCGCCTGCTGTTTGACTTTCATCTTCTTGTTCACTCCTCGTTAGCGTTCCCACTGCTGGGGATTCCTGTTGCCATGCCGGACACTGCCGGCATGACCTGGCCACCGACGCTAACGACGCATCAAGTCAGACAGATGACGCTAATAAGGCACTTTTATGGCGAATCATCACGGCTTGCCGCCCGGTACGCCGCCAGCATCGGCTCCGGCAGGCGTCGGGGGCGCCCACTGGAGAGTTCGATACAGACAAAGCGGGTGTGCGCCCGCAACAGGGTGACGCCCTCCCGACAGAGCTGAAACCCGCGCTCGATACTCAGGCGCCCGTCGCAGGCAAGTACCCAGGTAGCCAGCTGCAGCTGCTCCCCCGCAAAGGCCGGCTGCAGGTAGTCGATTCGGTGCTGGCGCACTACCATGGCGCGGTCGAGGCTACGGTAGAGCGTAAAATCGAGCCCGAGACTCGAGGCATGCGCTCGCGCCGCCTCCTGCAACCAGGTCACATAGACGGCGTTGTTGACGTGCCCCATCTCATCGATCGCCTGTGCGCTCACCTCGATCGGATAGACAAAGGGCTCGGGCCAATCCCAGACAGCGGATTCAACAGCCACAGCGCTGCCTGGCACGTGTGTAGGCCTCCTGCATCCGCCGCCCGATGCTGTCCCAGTCTTCCTGCCGCTGCAGATACAGGGGGGCCAGCCAGCTGCCGCCCACCAGCGGCACATTCCCCTCGGCAAGATAGGCCCCCAGTTTCTCGACGTTCAGACCGCCGGTCGGACAGAAGCGCATATCCGGAAACGGCCCGGCCAGCCGCGCCAGATAATCCACGCCACCGGCCTCCTCGGCCGGGAACAGCTTGACCAGACGAAAGCCGGCCAGCTGCGCGGCCAGCACTTCCGAGGGCGTCATCACCCCCGGTAGCAGCGGCAGTTCACACCCCTGAGCGGCCTCGATCAGCTCCGGCACCAGACCCGGGGTCACCACAAAATCGACCCAGCGCGCCACCCGCTGCATCTGTGCCGGGCTGACCACCGACCCGGCCCCGAGGATCAGTTCCGGAAACGCACGCCGCACGGCCTGCAGGGCATCCAGTGCAGCCGGCGTACGCAGACAGAGCTCCAGTCCCTGCCCGCCGGCAGCCTGCACCAGCTCAGCCAGGCGCAGCGCCGCATCCACCCGCTCCACCACCAGCACCGGCAGCAAGGGCGCTACCGGGCGCAACAGGGATTCGACATCATTACTCATCCTGTGCCCTCTTTTTTAGCCAGGGAATCCGCTAATCTAACGGCAATTGTCGGCTGTATAACGTACTTCGGGAGTTCCCGAATTCGGCCGACTAATCTGATTAAGACAGCCTTGTGCTTTTTCGACCCGAGAGGTCCCGATGAAACTCAGCGCTTTTGGCGAGAAGTTCACCTCGCAGTCCGGCATTTTGTCGTTGATGGATGATCTGGGCAACGCCCTGGCCGGTGACCAGGAGATGATCATGATGGGGGGCGGCAACCCGGCCCAGATTCCCGCCATCGAAAAAACCTTCCGTGAACGGCTGCAACGCCTGCTCGACGAGCCGGCCGATTTTCGCCGTCTGATCGGCACCTACGACCCGCCCCAGGGCAAGTCCAGCTTCGTCAAGGCGCTGGCCGAGCTGCTGCGGCGCCAGTACGGCTGGCCGATCAGCGAGCGTAACATCGCCCTGACCAACGGCAGCCAGCCGGCCTTTTTCATGCTCTTCAACATGCTCGCCGGCGAGTTCAGCGACGGCAGCCGCAAGCACATTCAGCTGCCGATGTGTCCCGAATACATCGGTTATGCCGATGCGGGTCTGTCACCGGAATTTTTCCGCGCCGCCAAACCGAAAATCGAACAGCTCGACGGGGGCTTTTTCAAATACCGCGTCGACTTCGGCCAGCTGCAACTGGGCCAGGATACCGGCGCCATCTGCGTATCGCGCCCGACCAACCCGACCGGCAACGTGATCACCGATGCCGAGGTCCGTCAGCTGGCGTCCATGGCCCGCGAACAGGATATCCCGCTGATCATCGACGGCGCCTATGGCCTGCCCTTCCCGGCACTGACCTTTGTCGATGCGCAGCCCTACTGGGATGAAAACTGCATCCTCTGCCTGAGTCTGTCCAAGCTCGGTCTGCCGGCGGTCCGCACCGGCATCGTGGTCGCCAGCGAGGAACTGATTCAGGCCCTGACCGGCATCAACGCGATCATCAACCTCGCCCCCAACAGTTTCGGCAGCCTGCTGACCCAGGAGATGGTCCGCGACGGCTCGATCATCGAACTGAGCGAATCGATTGTGCGTCCGTTCTATCGCGACAAGGCATTCTGGGCCGTCCACCAGCTGCAACAGGCGATGCCCGATCTGCCCATGAAGATTCATGCTCCTGAAGGAGCCATCTTCCTCTGGCTCTGGTTCGAAGACCTGCCGATCAGCAGTCTTGAGCTCTACCGCCGCCTCAAGGAGCGCGGCGTTCTGGTGGTTTCAGGCCACTACTTCTTCCTCGGTCTGGATGATCCCGAGTGGCCGCACAGCCAGCAGTGCATTCGTCTGAACTACGCTCAGGATCGCGCCCTGATCGAGCGCGGTATCGCCATTCTGGCCGATGAAGTACGCCGGGTATATCAGCAGGGGTGAGGGACCAAAACCGGGGACACAAGGCGCGTCGAGGCAAATCGCAGCGATAAGTCATCTTTTTTTGTCCCCGCTCAATAGAAAGCCCTTGCCGGGGGTGGATATAGGTAAAAAAACCTATATCCTTCCACCCGCGCTTACCTATCATCCGATAGATATCTAGCACGACTATTCAATCTTTCTCTCAGACCCGAGCTTTTCCCGAAGCCTCAAGGACCCCTCTTTCCGAGCGCGTCCGGGGTCTGAACATTGTAAAAAACCACCATCGATCCA
>CAYWUD010000156.1:0-5769 GCA_964461355.1 uncultured Pseudomonadales bacterium
AACCACGGTGCGGATCTGCGCGTGGTGCAGCTCCTGCTGGGGCATGCCGACCTGTCGACCACCCAGATCTATACCCATGTCAGCCAGCAGCGTTTACAGCAGTTGCACCGCGCCCATCATCCGCGCGGCTGAGGGTTACGACTACACAAAAATCCGCCCTGCAGGTTCTTTAGTGGGGGCGGGCTGGGGTAAAGTGGCGTCTTCGGTAGTTCGATTCTTAGGCGGTTGATGATGGATTTTTCGGTAGGCAAACGGATGGCGCTGGCGACAGCCTGTGTCCTGGGTTCGGCAGTAGCGCTGGCGGATGATGCCGTGCGTCAGGTACAGGCGCACTTCGATGCGCTGAGCCAGAGCAGTGGGGGTGCCATTGCGGTCGAGGCGATTCGCCCGGCGGCGGCTGAGAATATCTATCAGGTTGAACTGAGTGACGGCGAAGTGCTGCATGCCGCGCCGAGTGGCAATGGCGAGTACCTCCTGGTCGGCAGCCTGATGCAGCTGAAGGCCGGTCAACTGGTCAATATCACCGAGCAGGAGCGTGAAGCGGCGCTGCTGGCGGCGCGGGCAGGTCTGATGGATGAGGTCGCCAAGGCCGATGTGATCGAGTTTGCCCCCGAAGGCGCGGTCAAGGGCACGCTGAACGTTTTTACCGATATCAGCTGCGGTTTCTGCCGCAAGCTGCATCAGGAAGTGCCGGCACTTAACGCGAAGGGCATTGCGGTGCGCTATCTGGCCTTTCCGCGTGGGGGGCAGCGTTCCCCGACCTATGCCGCGATGCAGTCGATCTGGTGCAGCGATGACCGTCAGCAGCAGATGAGCGCGGCCAAGGGTGGCCAGCAGGTGACGCCGCAGGTCTGTAACTCCAGCGCGGTGATCGATCAGTACCAGCTCGGGGTGCGTCTGGGGGTCAACGGTACGCCGGCCATCTTCCTCGATGATGGGCGCCTGATCCCCGGTTATCGCGATGCCGATACACTGGCGCAAATGCTCGGGGTGGATTGAGCCGAGGCCGCGAATGACGGGCCCCCGGGCGGCTTTCCTATCGTGGCAGGAAGGCCATTTTGTGGTAACTTAGGCCGATGTTTTTTTCTGTTCCTTGTCCGGCACCGGTTACTGCTGTGTATGGAGTCTCTGTAGTTTCTGTCAGCAGGGCGGCGTTAAGCCGCCCTCGGTGTGCTCGGGGCCAGGAATCATTGATCGATAGAGGGTGATATTTTGCAACCGCTTAAAGTGGGTATCTGTGGTCTCGGGACTGTCGGTGGTGGAACCTTCAATGTACTGCAGCGCAATGGCGCTGAAATTGCGCGGCGTATCGGTCGTGAGATTCAGGTGGTCCAGATTGCCGCCCGTGATCTCAACCCGAGCTGCGACACCACTGGTATTCCGGTCACCGATGATGTCTATGCGGTTGTCAACAACCCGGAAATCGATATTGTGGTCGAGCTGATCGGTGGTGTCGGTCTGGCCAAGGAGCTGGTGCTGGCTGCGCTGAAGGCGGGCAAGCATGTGGTGACGGCCAACAAGGCGCTGATCGCCATGCACGGCAACGAGATTTTTGCGACCGCCCGTGAAAACGAGGTGATGGTCGGCTACGAGGCCTCCGTTGCCGGCGGTATTCCGATCATGAAAAGCCTGCGCGAAGGCCTGGCGGCCAACCGCATCAACTGGGTTGCGGGCATCATCAACGGCACCGGTAACTTCATTCTGACCGAAATGACCGAAAAAGGCCGGGCGTTTGATGATGTGCTGAAAGAAGCGCAGGCGCTGGGCTATGCCGAAGCGGATCCAACCTTCGATGTCGAGGGGATCGATGCCGCGCACAAACTGGTGATTCTGGCGGCCAACGCCTTTGGCATGCCGCTGTATTTCGACAGGGTCTTTACCCAGGGGATCAGCCAGGTTCAGACCCAGGATATCCGCTTTGCCGCCGAACTCGGTTATGCGGTCAAGCATCTGGGCATTGCCCGTCGTTCTGCGGCCGGGGTCGAGCTGCGCGTACATCCGACCCTGATTCCGCGCAAGAAACTGCTCGGTCAGGTCAACGGCGTCATGAACGCAGTGATGGTCAATGGCGATGCGGTCGGCGATACCCTGTATTACGGTGCCGGTGCCGGTGACGAGCCGACCGCTTCGGCCGTGATTGCCGATCTGGCCGATCTCGGCCGTGCTCTGGCGGTGGGTGCCAAATTGCCGAGCCAGGCCTTCCAGCCCGAGGCGATCGAAGAGCAGGCGGTACTGCCGATCGGCGCGATCCGCAGCAGCTATTACCTGCGTATTCAGGCCTTTGACCGTCCCGGCGTGATGAGCGGGATTACCCAGATTCTGAGCAGCAACGGTATCAATATCGAGGCGGTGATCCAGAAGGAACACGATGACGATGATTCGGCAGAAACCACGGCTGCGGTGATCATGCTGACCCACAAGGTGCAGGAAGCGGCCATCGACAAGGCGATTGCCGAGATCGAAGCGCGCGACGATACCGAAGGCAGCGTGGTCAAGCTGCGCGTTGATCACCTGGACAACAAATAAGATTGGCAGTCGCGGCCGGGTCTGTAACCGGGCCGCGCAATTGATGCAGGATAGATACGTGAAATATATCAGTACCCGCGGGCAGGCCCCCGCACTGGACTTTGCCGATGTGATGCTGACGGGCCTCGCCAGCGACGGCGGCCTGTATGTGCCGGAAGTGTTGCCGCGTTTTACCCCCGAAGAGATCGCTTCCTGGGCGGGGCTCAGCTACCCGGAACTGGCGCTGAAGGTGATCGAGCCGTTTGTGGCCGAATCCATTCCGCACGATGTGCTCAAGTCCTGCATCGACAAGGCCTACGAGAGCTTTGCCCATGTGGCGGTAGCGCCGCTGACCCAGACCGACAGCAACGAGTGGGTGCTGGAGCTGTTCCACGGCCCGACCCTGGCGTTCAAGGACTTTGCTCTGCAGCTGCTGGGTCGCCTGCTCGATTACGTGCTGACCGAACGCGGCGAGAAGATGGTGATCGTCGGTGCAACCTCCGGTGATACCGGTTCCGCAGCGATCGAAGGCGTGCGTCACTGCGCCAACGTCGACATGTTCATCATGCACCCGAACAACCGTGTATCCGAAGTGCAGCGCCGCCAGATGACCACCATCCTGGCCGACAACGTGCACAACATCGCCATCGAAGGCAACTTCGACGACTGCCAGGCGATGGTCAAGGCCTGTTTCGCCGACCAGTCATTCCTCGGCGGCAAGGTGCGTCTGGGTGCGGTGAACTCCATCAACTGGGCGCGGATCGTGGCTCAGGTGGTGTACTACTTCTACGCCGGTCTGAAACTGGGCGCACCGCACCGCAGCGTCGCCTTCTCGGTGCCGACCGGTAACTTCGGCGATATCTTCGCCGGTTACATCGCGCGCCAGATGGGCCTGCCGGTGAACCAGCTGATCGTGGCCACCAACCGCAACGATATCCTGCACCGCTTTATCAGCCAGAACAGCTACGCCAAGGAACAGCTGGAGCCGACCCTGTCGCCCTCCATGGACATCATGGTCTCCAGTAACTTCGAGCGTCTGCTGTTCGATCTGCACGGCCGTAACGGCCAGGCGATGCGTGAGCTGATGGACGAGTTCAACCAGAAGGGTGCTTTCAGCATCGATGAAGGTCGCTGGAACTTTGCCCGCCAGCTGTTCGACTCCCAGTGCGTCGACGATGCCACCACCGTCGCCACCATCAAGGAAGTATTCGAACAGACCGAATACCTGCTCGACCCGCATACCGCCATCGGCCTGCGTGCCGCCCGCGATTGCCGTCGCGATGCCAACGTGCCGATGGTGGTGCTGGGTACCGCGCATCCGGTCAAGTTCCCGGAGCCGGTGGTACAGGCGGGTCTGGAAGCGCCGGCGCTGCCGCATCATCTGAGCGATCTGTTCGATCGCGAAGAGCGCATGAGCGTACTGGCCAACGATCTGTCCGGTCTGCAGGCCTTTATCCAGGCCAATGCCCGTACCCTGAGCTGAGCCAGAAGTACTGCACAAGGGGCCGCAAGGCCCCTTTTTGTTGGTCCGAGGAGTGTTTATGTGCGCAACCATTCGCCGTCGTCCGTTTCCCGTTGATCATCAGTTGCCCGCCGATCTGCATCCGGTGTTGCAGCGGGTGTATGCGGCGCGGGGGGTACAGGATGCCGCCGAACTCGATCTGGCGCTTGGGGGCATGCTCGATTACCGCAGCCTGAAGGGGATCGAAGAGGCCACCGTACTGCTGGTGCAGGCGGTGACCACCGGTCGGCGTATTCTGGTCATCGGTGATTACGACGCCGACGGCGCCACGTCTACGGCACTGGCAGTAAAGGCCCTGCGGCAGATGGGCGCGGCCTGGGTCGATTTTATGGTGCCCAACCGCTTTGAATACGGTTATGGCCTCTCTCCGGAGATCGTCGCGGCGGCCCAGCCGCGTCAGCCCGATCTGCTGGTCACCGTCGATAACGGTATCGCCAGTGTCGCGGGTGTACGTGCAGCGCGCCAGGCGGGCATGCAGGTGCTGGTGACCGATCACCACCTGCCGGGTGACGAGCTGCCCAGGGCCGATGCGATCATCAATCCGAACCAGCCGGGCTGCGGCTTTGCCAGCAAGCATATCGCCGGCTGCGGGGTGATCTTCTATCTGATGTGCGCGCTGCGTGTGGCGCTGCGCCAGCAGGGCTGGTTCAGCGGCATGTTGCGCGAGCCCAACCTCGGTGACCTGCTGGATCTGGTGGCGCTGGGCACCGTAGCCGATGTGGTGCCCCTTGATTTGAACAACCGCATTCTCGTGCAGCAGGGGCTGCAGCGTATTCGCGCCGGTCGTTGCCGGCCGGGTATTCGTCACTTGGCCGAAGTGGCCGGGCGCAAGCTCGAGCGTCTGAAGGCGGCCGATTTCGGTTTTGCCCTCGGGCCGCGCCTGAATGCGGCCGGACGCCTTGATGATATGTCGGTGGGGATCGAACTGCTGCTGACCGAGGACGAGGATCGTGCGCGTACGCTGGCCGCTGAGCTCGATCAGCTCAACCGCGACCGGCGCAAGATCGAAACCGAGATGAAGACCCAGGCGCTGGCAATTCTCGACCGGCTCGGACCGCTGCAGCCTGAAACGTTGCCGAGCGGTCTGTGCCTGTACCAGAGCGACTGGCATCAGGGGGTGATCGGTATTCTGGCGGCGCGGATCAAGGAGCGCTTTCACCGGCCGGTGATCGCCTTTGCCGGAGCCGGCGATGGCGAGATCAAGGGTTCGGCCCGCTCCATTCCCGGCCTGCATATGCGCGATGCCCTCGATCGGGTCGACAAGGCCGAACCCGGACTGATCCAGAAATTCGGGGGGCACGCGATGGCGGCAGGACTCTCGATTCATGAAGCCGACTTCGAGCGTTTTACCCGGGCCTTTACCCAGGTGACCGATCAGCTGTTGAATGCCGAACTGCTGCAGGCGGAGCTGCTGACCGATGGTCCGCTGGCACCGACCGATTTTTCCATGGCGCTGGCCGAGGCACTGGCGGCGGCCGGCCCCTGGGGGCAGCAGTTCCCCGAACCGGGCTTCGATGGCGAGTTTCTGGTGCTGCAGCAGCGTCTGGTGGGTGAACACCACCTGAAAATGGTGCTGCAGTTGCCGGGCACCATGACCTATATCGATGCGATCGCCTTTCATGTCGATCGCGCGATCTGGCCCGATCCCGCCATTACCCGGGTACAGGCGGCGTATCGGCTCGAGGTCAACGAGTTTCGCGGACAGCGCAATCTGCAGCTGGTGATTGAGCAGCTGCAGCCGC
>CAYWUD010000157.1:0-5753 GCA_964461355.1 uncultured Pseudomonadales bacterium
CTGCGTAATGTTGAAAAAGATTCGGGGTCTGTTTTCCAGTGATCTGTCGATCGACTTGGGAACCGCGAACACCCTTATTTATGTCCGCGAAAAGGGAATTGTGCTGAACGAGCCTTCCGTAGTGGCCATTCGCAGCCAGGGCGCTCAGAAAAGCGTGGTGGCCGTGGGTACCGAAGCGAAGCGGATGCTGGGCCGTACGCCCGGCAATATCCAGGCGATCCGCCCGATGAAGGATGGGGTGATCTCCAACTTCGACGTCTGCGAAAAGATGCTGCAGCACTTTATCAACAAGGTGCACGAGCACAGCTTTATCCAGCCGAGCCCGCGTGTACTGGTCTGCGTGCCCTGCAAATCCACTCAGGTTGAGCGCCGCGCGATCCGTGAGTCGGCCCTCGGTGCCGGTGCGCGTGAGGTGTACCTGATCGAGGAGCCGATGGCCGCTGCGATCGGTGCCGGTCTTCAGGTGGAAGAAGCGAACGGTTCGATGGTGGTGGATATCGGCGGCGGTACCTCCGAAATCGCGATCATCTCCCTGAACGGAATCGTGTATTCCGAGTCGGTACGCATTGGCGGCGACCGTTTTGACGAAGCGATCGTCGCTTATGTGCGGCGCAAGTACGGCAGTCTGATCGGCGATGCGACCGCCGAGCGGATCAAGACCGAGATCGCCTGTGCCTATCCGATGGATGAAGTGCTGGAGATCGATGTGCGCGGTCGCAACCTCGCCGAAGGGGTACCGCGCAGCTTCACCCTCAACAGCCGTGAAATTCTCGAGGCGCTGCAGGAGTCGCTGATGGCGATCGTGCAGGCGGTGAAAAGCGCACTGGAGCAGTCGCCGCCGGAACTGGCCAGCGATATCGCCGAGCGCGGTCTGATTCTGACCGGGGGCGGGGCACTGCTGCGCGGGCTGGATCGTCTGCTCAGCGAAGAAACCGGTCTGCCGGTGATTGTTGCCGAGGATCCGCTGACCTGTGTTGCCCGCGGTGGCGGCGTGGCGCTGGAGATGATGGATCGTCACGCCATGGATCTACTTTCGACCGAAGCCTGAGGGTCGTGTCGGCAGGGAGGCGAGTGCCTCCCTGCGTCTAGGGAGCCTGCCCCATCAGTACGCTATTTCGCCAAGGTCCGTCGGTCACGACCCGCTTCGTGCTGCTCTGTGTATTGTCGGCAGCGTTGATGGCGGTGGATCTGCGCTTGGATTACCTCAATCAGGTGCGCGGTTGGATTACTGTGGCGGTCACGCCGTTGCAGTGGATTGCCGGGATTCCTTCACGGATGCTCGGGCTGGCCGATGACGCCCTGAAAAGTCGTGGCGAACTCGAAGAGGAACTCGAGCAGCTGCGCAGTCGCAACCTGGTGCTTGAGCGTCAGGTGCAAAAGCTGGCCGATCTCAGGGTGCAGAACCTGCGTCTGCGCGAGCTGCTCAATTCTGCTGAAGATCTCGATGAAGAAGTGCTGGCCGCCGAGCTGGTCGGCGTCGACCCCAATCCCGGGCGCCAGCAGATTCTGATCAACCGCGGCGAGCGCGATGGAGTGGTCGAGGGCACCTCGGTGCTCGACAGTCAGGGCCTGCTGGGGCAGGTGATCTTCGTCACCCCCTTCAGCAGCCGGGTGATGCTGATCACCGATCTGCGTCACCAGATTCCGGTGGAGCTCAACCGTAACGGTGTGCGTGCCATTGCCGCCGGCACCGGTCAGAGCGATCAGCTCGAGCTCAAGCATATTCCCAATACCGAAGATATCGAACTCGGTGACCTGCTGGTCAGCTCCGGGCTTGGCGGGCGCTTCCCCAAAGGCTATCCGGTGGGGACTGTCAGTCTGATCGAGCGTGATCCGGGGCGTCCTTTCGCGCGGATTCTGGTCACCCCCACGGCCAGGCTCAGCCGCAGTCGTTATCTGCTGCTGGTACTGCCGCCGGCGCATCAGGGACAGATCGAACAGGCCCTGAAGGAGTCGGCTCATGAGTAACCTCAATCGTTCGCTTTGCAGGCTTTTACAGGCCGGGGCGGTGCGGCATGGGTAATGCGGCACAACGTACCTGGATGATCTGGTTCAGCCTGCTGCTGGCAACCATTCTGACGCTGCTGCCGCTGCCCGAACTGCTGGCTCCGGCGCGTCCGGCCTGGCTGGCGCTGACGCTGATCTATTGGGTGTTGGCGCTGCCCGAGCGTGCCGGTGTCGGGCTGGCGTTCGTGTTCGGCATTATCCTCGATGTGCTGCAGGGTGTGATGCTCGGTCAGAATGCGCTGGCCCTGGTGGTGGTTGCCTTTGCCGCCTACAAGCTGCACCGGCGCCTTCGTCTGTTTCCATTGCTGCAACAGGCGCTGGTGGTGTTCGTGATCGTCGGCCTGCAGCAGCTCATTCTGCTCTGGCTGGGATCACTGGTAGGGGATGCGCCGCCGCATCTGTGGTTCCTGCTGCCCGCCGTGGTCAGTGCTCTGCTCTGGCCCTGGGTTTACCTGCTGCTGCGCGAAGTGCGCCAGCGTTATCGGGTCCGTTAACTGTTTTTGTGTTTCTCTGCATGAGGTATTGATGTCCGCTGCAATCTACCTGGCTTCCGGTTCTCCGCGTCGGCGCGAGCTGCTCGAGCAGATCGGCGTCTCCTTTGAACTGCTGCTTGAGCCGGTGGATGAGACGCCCGAGCCGGCTGAGGCGCCCGCCGCCTATGTGCAGCGTCTGGCGCGCGCCAAGGCCGAGGCTGCAGAGGCGCGCCGCGTACGTGCAGGACTGGCGACAAAACCGGTGCTGGCCGCCGATACCTGTGTGGTACTTGATGGCCGTATTCTCGGCAAGCCGGCCGATCGTGAGGAGGCGCTGGCCGTGCTGCAGCTGCTTGGCGGCCGTGCCCATCAGGTTCTGACTGCGGTTGCTCTCTGTACCGGAGCGGACACCCGGGTGTGTCTGGCGCAGACCGATGTCTGGATGCAGCCGATCGACCGGACTCTGGCCGAGCGTTACTGGGCAACCGGCGAACCGGCCGACAAGGCCGGCAGCTACGGTATCCAGGGCTGCGCCGGTGCGCTGGTGACGCGCATCGAGGGCAGTTATTCGGCCGTCGTCGGTTTGCCGCTGGCAGAAACGGCGCAATTGCTTCAGAGTCAGGGAATAGCTGTTTGGCAGATGGATGCCTGAACGCCCCCCGCAGGATTTCAGTTGTAAGGAACGAAAGGGATGAGCGAAGAGATACTGATGAATATCAGCCCTATGGAATCCCGGGTCGCGCTGGTCGAAAACGGGGTGCTGCAGGAGCTGTATATCGAGCGCAGCCGCAGTCGGGGGATCGTCGGTAATATCTACAAGGGCAAGGTCGTACGCGTACTTCCGGGCATGCAGGCCGCCTTTGTCGATATCGGCCTTGAGCGCGCGGCGTTTATCCATGCCAGCGAAATCCTGCCCAAGCAGCAGGGCGGCCCGGCATCGTCCGAACCGCCGCCCTGTATCAGTCAGCTGTTGCATCAGGGCCAGTCGCTGGTGGTGCAGGTGGTCAAGGATCCGCTGGGCACCAAGGGCGCTCGCCTGACCACGCATCTTTCGATTCCCGCACGTTATCTGGTGCTGATGCCCTACAACACCCATGTCGGGGTATCCCTGCGTATTGAAGAGGTTGAAGAGCGTGAACGTCTGAAGGCGACCATCGAAGCCTGTCTGGCCACGATGGAGCTGGAAGAGTCGGTCGGCTTTATTCTGCGCACGGCGGCCGAGGGCGTCGGTGGCGACGAGATCTGTGCCGATATCCGTTTTCTGCTCAAGCTCTGGGATCAGGTCGCCGAGGCGATTCGCGAAGCCCAGGCACCGGCGGCGGTGTATGAAGATCTGCCGCTGTATGTGCGCACCATGCGCGATCTCGTCAACGAGAATATCGAGCGCATCCGTATCGATTCACGCGAAACCTTTGCCAAGGTGGCCAAGTTTGTAAAAAAACTGGTGCCCCAGGTGGATGGCCGGGTCGAGCTCTATAGCGGAGAGCGACCGATCTTCGATCTCTATGGCGTCGAGGACGAGATTCAGAAGGGGCTGGCGCGCAAGGTGCAGCTCAAGTGCGGCGGTTATCTGATCATCGACCAGACCGAAGCGATGACCACCGTGGATGTGAACACCGGCGGTTTTGTCGGCCACCGCAATCTTGAAGAAACCATCTTCAAGACCAACCTCGAAGCGGCTGGAGCCATTGCGCGCCAGCTGCGTCTGCGCAATCTCGGCGGCATCATCATCGTCGATTTCATCGATATGGAAGACGAGGAGCACAAGCGTCAGGTGCTGCGTACCTTCGAAAAGGCGCTCGAGCGTGATCACGCCAAGACCAATATCACCGGCGTGTCGGAACTCGGGCTGGTGGAAATGACGCGCAAGCGTACCCGCGAGAGCCTGGAGAACACGCTCTGTGAACCCTGCCCGGTCTGCGCCGGACGCGGCAGTCTGAAGACCGCTGAAACGATCTGCTACGAGATTTTCCGCGAAATCCTGCGCGAAGCGCGTGCCTACGACAGCAACGGTTATCTGGTGCTCTGTTCACAGGCTGTGGTCGATCGACTGCTGGAAGAGGAATCGGATCATGTGGCCAATCTTGAGCACTTTATCGACAAGAATATCCGCTTCCAGGTCGAATCCACCTACACCCAGGAGCAGTTCGATGTGGTGCTGCTGTAACCGCTGCGGCGAGCACTGAATCATGCGCAGGCTGCTCTGGCACGTTTCACGCACCACGCTCTGGAGCGCCTTTGCCCTGCTGGTGCTGCTGGCCCTGTTGAGCCTGGCCGGGCGTCTACTGATCCACAAGGTCGACGATTACCGTCGTGAGCTGGCCACCGAACTCGGTACTCAGCTCGGTGGCCGTGTACAGATCGCCAGTCTCAGGGGAGGCTGGCAGGGTGCGCATCCGCTGTTGCTGATCGAGGGGGTAGAGGTCGAGGCAGCACCGGAGCCGATCCTGCTGGCGGCCGATCAACGGTTACCCGAGAAACTGCCGGCACTGGTGCTCGATCGGGCGCGGGTGCAGCTCGATTTATGGCAGTCGCTGAGCCATCTGCAGCCGGTGGTACGACGCCTTGAGCTTGAGGGGGTGCGCCTTCGCCTCGAGCAGTGGGAGTCCGGTGCTCTGACGCTGGAAGGGTTTGATCCGACGCCGCGCACCCAGGCCGATCAGGCACAGCCGCCGGCCGCGCCGCTCTGGCAACAGCTGCTGCAGCCGTTGCTGTTGCAGCGGCGTCTGGCCCTGCACGAACTCGAGATCAAGATCCGGACCCGCAGCGGGGCGACGCGCTGGCTTGCTATTCCCGAGCTCGAGTATCGCGGTGGTGGCTGGGAGCAGCAGCTGAAAACGCGCCTGCAGCTTGATGATAACCCGGAGATCAGCCTCTCTATGCGCCGGCATGGCAATCCGGAGCGGCTCGAGGCGGCCCGCCTGTCCGGCTATCTCGACTGGCCACAGCAGTCTTTGTCCCTGTGGCTTGAACTCCTGCCGGAAGAGCCGGTGCTCAAGCAGCTTGAGGGTGGTGGTCGGTTCTGGCTCAGTCATCGCGGACAGGAGTGGCGTTTTCAGGGTCAGCTGCAGTTGTCGGAGCTGGATCTGCAGTTGCCGGGCGCGCTGCCTGCACCGCGGATGGCCAATCTCAGCAGCGACTTTACCCTGATCGCCAAAGGCTCAGAGGAGTGGGCGCTGTGGCTCGATCAGCTGCAGGGGCGTATCGAGGGCCAAGAACTCAATCTACAACCGCTCTATCTGCGTGCGCGTGCCGAAGGGCTGCAGATTGCTA
>CAYWUD010000158.1:0-5719 GCA_964461355.1 uncultured Pseudomonadales bacterium
GGGCGATTACAAGAAGGCGCTCGAACATTTCGAAGCTTCCAGTGCAGATCCGTCCTACAGTAGCCGCGCTCTGGCGTTCCAGAATGCGGGTCTTGCAGCGCTGAAACTGGAGCAGACCGATCAGGCCGAAGCATTCTTCAGCCGCGCCCTGCGCTTTGATTCCAATCTGCCGACAGCGCATCTGGAATATGCCAACCTGCTGTTCGAGCAGGGTGACTATAAGAGCGCACGCCATTATTATGAGCAGTTCACGAGTCTGGCTCAGCAGACGCCCCGCAGCCTGTGGTTAGGTATTCGCCTGGCCCGGATGTTCGAGGAGCGTGATGCCGAGGCCAGTTATGCCCTGCAACTGCGCAAGCTGTATCCCGGTTCCGAGGCGTACAAACAGTATCAACAAAGTGGTACTTCTCAGGAGTGAACGGATAGATGAGTATTGATGAGTCTCTGCAGCCAGCTCAGGCGGTAAGCCCCGGGAAACAGTTGGCCGAGGCCCGTGAAGGGCTTGGGTTGACCCAGGAAGAGGTGGCGCAGGCGCTCAAGATCACCGTTCACTTTGTCCGTGCGATCGAAGCCGATGACTTCGATCGTCTGCCCGGCGATACCTTCGCACGGGGCTATCTGCGCCTGTATGCCGAACTGCTGGCTCTGGATGCGGCGCCCCTGCTAGAAGCGATAGCGCCGGCGCATCAGAGCAGCGAAGCGGCGCTGAAAACCTTTGCACGCCCACTGCCGAGCGAGCCGCGCCGGCGTGGCCGTGGCCGCGGTCTCCTGATCCTGTTGGTGCTGCTGGGCCTGTTGCTCGGTGGATACTGGTGGCTGGCGCGCGCCGGCATGGACCTCGAGCCGGTAGCCACAGCAGAGACGGCTGTGGAGGCTGAGGATACTGCCGCCGATGATGACGCGCTGGCACTGAGTGTCGAGGCCTCATCCGAGTCGGGGCTGCATCTGCCGGCCGAGCAGCAGGCGGTACCGCCGGTACTGGAGCTGGTCGAGCAGCTCGATACCGAACTGGCACCGGCCGTTGAGGCGGGCGGGAGCGAGGCGCTGCCGAGCTCGCCGAGCCATGCCGACTCCGAACGCGGCGAGATCGGCCCGGTCGAGATCGTGGTACCGGCCGAGCGAAGCCTGGGTCAGGCGCCGGCGCCGGTTGTGGGTGACGCGGATGAAACGCTCCTGCCTGCCGGATTGCTGGTGCGTTTTACCGATGAGTGCTGGGTGCAGGTGCGCGATGGCGCGGGGCAGGAACAGTTTTCCGGCGTCAAGGATGCCGCATCCGAACTGCGCCTCGATATAGCCGCGCCCTTTGAAATCAAGTTCGGCAACGCACAGGGCGTTGCCGCCATTTATTATCAGCAGCAGGCGCTGACGCTGGACGTGCAGGAAGGCCGTTCCGTGGCGACGCTGCTTGTGAACGAGTAATGCAGCGAACTGTTCCTATCAAACGCCGCCCGACCCGCAAGATCTGGGTAGGCTCGGTGCCGGTGGGGGGCGATGCGCCCATCTCCGTGCAGTCGATGACCAATACCGATACCTGTGATGTGGCCGCTACGGTTGCTCAGATCCGGCGCCTGGAAGACGCTGGCGCCGATATCGTGCGCGTCTCCGTGCCCAGCCTGGATGCCGCCGAGGCGTTTCGCCTGATCAAGCAGCAGGTCCGTGTGCCGCTGGTGGCGGATATCCATTTTGATTACCGCATCGCCCTGAAGGTGGCCGAGTACGGTGTCGACTGCCTGCGTATCAATCCGGGCAATATCGGCCGTGAAGACCGCGTGCGCGCGGTGGTCGATGCGGCCCGCGATCATGGCATTCCGATTCGTATCGGCGTGAATGCCGGATCGCTGGAAAAGGATCTACAGAAAAAATACGGCGAGCCGACCCCGGAAGCGATGGTCGAGTCGGCACTGCGCCATATCGATATTCTCGATCGCCTGGATTTCCAGGAATTCAAGATCAGCCTCAAGGCCTCCGATATCTTCATGACCGTGGCTGCCTACCGGCAGCTGGCCGGCCAGATCGAACAGCCGCTGCATCTTGGCATCACCGAAGCCGGTGGCCTGCGGGCCGGGACGGTAAAGTCGGCGATCGGTCTTGGTATGCTGCTCTCCGAAGGCATCGGCGATACCCTGCGGGTGTCGCTGGCGGCCGATCCGGTGGAAGAGATCAAGGTGGGCTTTGATATCCTCAAGAGCCTGCACCTGCGCTCGAACGGCATCAACTTTATCGCCTGTCCGAGCTGTTCACGGCAGAACTTTGACGTGATCAAGACCATGCAGCAGCTGGAAACGCGCCTTGAGGATATTCGTACGCCGATGGACGTTGCCGTCATCGGCTGTGTGGTCAACGGACCCGGTGAGGCGCGTGAGGTACAGATCGGCCTGACCGGTGGCGATCCGAACAACCTGATTTATATCGATGGTCAGCCGGCCGGCAAGGTCGGCAACGGCGAGCTGGTCGATCGGCTGGAACAGCTGATTCGCGACAAGGCCGCTGAACTCGAGCGCCAGGATGCGCAGACCATCATCAAAGCCTGATACCCCTATTGACGTTTTGCAGTAAGAAGGAACCCCGTTTTGGCCAAGCAGCTCAAAGCGATTCGCGGAATGAACGACATCCTGCCGGAGCAGACTCCGGTATGGCGCTACCTTGAAGACAGCGTAAAAGGCCTGCTGGCCCAGTACGGTTACCGCGAGATCCGTATGCCTATTGTGGAACAGACCGAACTGTTCAAGCGCTCGATCGGTGAAGTGACCGATATCGTCGAAAAGGAGATGTACACCTTTGACGATCGCAATGGCGACTCCCTGACCCTGCGCCCGGAAGGTACTGCCGGCTGTGTGCGTGCCGGTCAGGAACACGGTCTTCTGTTCAATCAGGTCCAGCGCCTCTGGTACACCGGCCCGATGTTCCGGCATGAACGCCCGCAGAAGGGCCGTTACCGCCAGTTCCACCAGATCGGCGTGGAAACCTTTGGCATGGACGGTCCGGATATCGATGCCGAAGTGATCATCATGACCGCGCGCCTGTGGCAGCAGCTGGGCCTCGGTGATGCGGTGACCCTGCACCTGAACACGTTGGGCACTCCGGCCTCGCGCAATGCCTACCGCGAAGCGCTGGTCGAATACCTGAACGGTCACTTTGAAAAGCTCGACGAAGACAGCCAGCGCCGCCTGGAAAGCAACCCGCTGCGTATTCTCGACACCAAGGACGAAGGTACCCAGGAGGTGCTGAAAGACGCGCCGAAACTGTACGATTACCTCGATCAGGAGAGCCTCGATCACTTTGAAGGCCTGAAGGCGATGCTCGATGCCGCCGGGGTCAAGTATGTGGTCAATCCGACCCTGGTACGTGGCCTGGATTACTACTGTAAAACCGTGTTTGAATGGATCACCGATCGCCTCGGCGCCCAGGGTACCGTCTGTGGCGGTGGCCGTTACGATGGTCTGGTCGAGCAGCTCGGTGGCCGTCCGACGCCGGCGATGGGCTTTGCCATGGGGGTCGAGCGTCTGATTCTGCTGCTCGAGACTCTGGAGTTGATTCCGGCTGCGGTACACAGCTATGTCGACGTCTATGTGGCGACGCTGGGTGATGTACAGGCGTATGCCCTGCAGGTAGCCGATCAGCTGCGTGCCGAGGGGCAGCGTGTGCTGTTCCACTGCGGTGGTGGCAACGTCAAGAAACAGATGAAAAAGGCCGATGCCAGTGGTGCGGCCTGGGCACTGATTATCGGTGAGCAGGAGCGCGATGCCGGGCAGGTAGTGCTCAAGTCGCTGCGTACCGATGCGCCGCAACAGCAGGTTGCGGTCAATGAACTCGCGGCATTGCTGCACGCATAAGTGACCCCGAACGGGTGCCGGCACATGCCTGCCGACACCTGTTCTTGGCGCTTGTGCAGGCAGCGGTGACGACAACGGATACAGTGGAACAACGGGCCGTGGCCCCGATAACGGAAAGGAGTGAAGGGTGAGTCAGTACGCAACGGCTGATGAAGAAGTCGCTCAGCTGAAATCGATTATCAAGGAATACGGTCCGGCATTGCTGCTGGGTCTGGTGGTCGCACTCGGCGGCAGCTTTGGGTACAAGGCCTGGCAGAGCAGCCAGCAGCAGACGCGCGAGCAGGCATCAGCCATCTATACCCAGATCGTGAATCTGAATCTGGCGCAGCAGCCGGGTCAGGCACTGGACGATACCCAGCGTGGCAGCCTGATCGCCCTGACCGATAAGCTCAAGCAGGATTACAGCGACAGCAGCTATGCCGCCTATGCCGCACTGTTTGCCGCCAAGCAGGCGATGGCCGCAGCCGAGCCCGCCGTGGCTGAAACCGAACTGAACTGGGTACTCAGCCAGCAACAGGACGCTGATCTGGCCGATCTGGCTCGGGTCCGCCTGGCACGCGTGCTCCTTGATCAAGGCGAAGCACGGTATGCCGAGGCTGCTCAGCTGCTCGCGGGCGTACAGGGCGATGCCTTCAGACTCGGTGCACTGGCGGCCCAGGGGGATCTGGCGCTGGCGCAGCAGGATATCGAAGCCGCCCGCAGTGCCTATGCGCAGGCGCTGGATCTGGCGCGCCAGCAGGGCACCAGCCTGCCGCTGGTACAGCTGAAACTGGATGATCTGGCACGTGCCAGTGATGAGGTCTGAGATGCAACAACAACCGCTACTCAAGGGGCTGCTGGTTGCGGCTCTGGGTTTTGGCCTCTCGGCCTGCAGTCTGTTCGGAAGCAGCGACGAGGAACTGGCGGTCGAGCCCAATCCGCTGCCCAAGTTTACAGAGCAGGTCGAACTGGATCGGCTCTGGAGCCGCAGTATCGGCGATGGCACTGACGGTCAGTATGCATTGCTGCAGCCGGTGATTGTGGGCGAGCAGATCTTCGCCAGCGACATCAACGGCCGTGTTGAAGCGCTCAATCGCCATACCGGGGAGCGCCTGTGGGCCGTCGATCTCGAGCAGCCGCTCGGTACCGGTGTCGGCGCCGACTACGACAGTGTACTGGTGGGGACGCTGGACGGTCTGGTGATCGCTCTGGACAGCCGCGATGGTTCCGAACGCTGGCGTGCCCGGGTTTCCAGTGAAGTGCTGACCGCGGTGCAGAGCAGCGGTCTGACTGCGTTGGTGCTGACCAACGATCAGCGTCTGAGTGCGCTGGACATGGAAACCGGCGCCATCCTCTGGACGCTGGAAAACAATCAGCCGGTACTGACCCTGCGCGGCAGTGCGGCACCGCTGCTGACCGAGCGTGTGGCCTTTGTCGGCTACGCGAACGGCGAGATGCGTGCGGTGGCGCTGGATACCGGGATGGTGCTCTGGGAGCAACCGGTAGCGCTGCCCAAGGGCAGTTCCGAGCTCGAGCAGATGGTCGATCTGCAGAGTCAGCCGGTACTCGATCAGGGTGCGCTCTTCAGCGTCAGTTATCAGGGTAACCTGGTGGCACTGGACCCGCGCAGCGGGCGTCCCTACTGGCGTCGTGAAGCGTCCAGCTATCAGGGGCTCGATGCTGCCTACGGCAACCTGTTCATGACCGATACTGAAGACTACCTCAGTGCCGTGGATATGCGTTCGAGCACCATCCTCTGGCAGCAGCAGGAGCTGGCCGGACGTCGTCTGAGTGCGCCGACGGTCTTTGATCGTTACGTTGCCGTCGGTGATTTTGAAGGCTATCTGCATCTGGTGGATCAGCAGAACGGCCAGTTCGCCGGTCGCTACCGGGTCGACAGCAAGGGG